>NZ_JAMYME010000005.1:0-283557 GCF_040318345.1 Mesorhizobium sp. M1169
TTATGTTTATATGAGACAGCTTGGGTCTCTGCTACGACGTAGCGGAGACCCTAGGATCCATGCCGTTACCGTGGCCGTGGAGTGCGGCGATCCAGGATTGCTTGCGCGCCCTCATCTCCGGCTCACCCCGCGCTGCTCTGCGGGTAGCAGATGATCGACAAATACCGCATCGGCAGGACGCTCAGCACTTCCGGTCCGTGCGGCGCGTCGGCGTCGAAGAACAGGCTGTCGCCGGGCTTCATCGGGTAGAGATTGCTGCCGTGCCGGTAAACCACCTCGCCTTCGAGCATATAGAGGAACTCCATGCCCTCGTGCTGGAAGGTCGGGAACACGTCGGAATCCTCGGTCAGCGTGATCAGATAGGGTTCGACGACGACACCGCTGGTGTTCGAGCCGATATGGCCGAGCAGATTGTACTGGTGGCCGGCGCGCGTGCCGCGGCGTTCGACGTCGAGGCCTTCGCCGGCCTTGACGAAGACGGCACTGCGCTCTTCCTCGAAGCGGCGGAAGAAGGCGGTGACGGGAACGCCGAGTGCCCGCGACAGCGCCTGCAACGTGGTCAGCGATGGCGAGGTGATGCCGTTCTCGATCTTCGACAGCATGCCAAGCGAAATGTCGGTGGCGGCAGCCAGATCGGCGACGGTGATGCCGAGCTTCTTGCGGAAGGCCCGCACCTCGCGGCCGATGGCGACCTCCAGGACCTTTTCGCGGGTGTCGCGAATGGCGTGCGGGTTCTGGGTGAGCGGCGCGCGTATCTTGCGCGGATCGATTGCAGCGACCGACGGCTTGGCTTTGGCGGCGACGACGGCCGCAGCGGGCTTTAGACTGGATGCTTTTTTCGCCATGTTGCCACCCCGGACCTTGCCGATTCATTTCACTCACGGTGAACATATTCGGTGCCGATACAGAAGCGCAACTGCCACGGCAAGCCACCGTGTCGAATTGCGCAATGTCCGGATTTCGCCCGAGCTACCGCGTTGCTTGGAAATCCAGCTGGGCGAAACGCGGTTTCGCGACAAGCCCTGTTGACAGCATCGAAGGGGCAATTACTGTCCTGTCAGTGAAATTTGTTTCGTTAGGGAAATGAGATCGGGAGGCCCGCAATGAAAGATCGTGTTGCCGTCATCGGAGCCGGGCCGTCCGGCATGGCCCAGCTCAGGGCCTTCAAGTCGGCCGCCGACAAGGGCGCCGATATTCCCGAGATCGTCTGCTTCGAAAAGCAGTCCGACTGGGGCGGCCTGTGGAACTACACCTGGCGCACCGGCCTCGACGAGCACGGCGATCCGGTGCACGGCTCGATGTACCGCTATCTCTGGTCGAACGGCCCGAAGGAATGCCTCGAATTCGCCGACTACACCTTCGAGGAGCATTTCGGCCGGCCGATCGGCTCCTATCCGCCGCGCGCCGTGCTGTGGGACTACATCAAGGGCCGCGTCGAAAAATCCGGCGTGCGCCAATGGGTGCGCTTCAACAGTCCGGTGCGCATGGTCACCTTTTCCGAAACGACAAAAAAATTCACCGTCACCGCGCATGACCGCACCAGCGACGTCACCTACTCGGAAGAGTTCGACAATGTCGTCGTCGCCTCGGGTCATTTCTCCGTGCCCAACGTTCCCTATTTCGAGGGCTTTTCGACCTTCAACGGCCGTATCCTGCACAGCCACGATTTCCGCGACGCCATGGAATTCAAGGGCAAGGACATTTTGATAATCGGCCGCTCCTATTCAGCCGAGGACATCGGCTCGCAATGCTACAAATACGGCGCCAGATCGATCACCTCCAGCTACCGCTCGAAGCCGATGGGCTTCAAATGGCCGGAGAACTGGAAGGAAGTGCCGCTTCTGCAGAAGGTCGTCGGCAAGACGGCGCATTTCAAGGACGGCAGCACCAAAGACGTCGACGCCATCATCCTGTGCACCGGTTACCTCCATTCCTTCCCGTTCCTCACCGAGGATTTGAAGCTGAAGACCGCCAACCGCATGTGGCCGGACGGGCTCTACGAGGGCGTCGTCTGGGAGAAAAACCCGAAGCTGTCCTATATCGGCATGCAGGACCAGTTCTACACCTTCAACATGTTCGACGCGCAGGCCTGGTTCGCCCGCGACGTCATCATGGGCCGCATCAATCTGCCCTCAGCCGAAGCCATGGCCGAGCACGGCCGGAAATGGCGGGCACGCGAGGAAACGCTTGAAGACGCCGAGCAGATGATCTGGTTCCAGGGCGACTACACCAGGGAGCTGATGGAGCAGACCGACTATCCCGGCTTCGATGTCGAGGCTGTCAATCAGACCTTCATGGAGTGGGAGCACCACAAGGCGCAAGACATTATGGGCTTCCGCGACCATGCCTACCGCTCGCTGATGACCGGCACGATGGCGCCGCTGCATCATACGCCGTGGCTGCAGGCGATGGACGATTCGATGGAAAGCTATCTCGAGATGAAGGGCGTGGCGGCGGAGTAGCAGTCCGAACGGCGATTGACTTGCCTCAGACAACTTCCCGCGCCGGGTCGGCTGCCAGCGCCAGGGAATTTGCGACGTGCTCGAGGTGCTCCTCGTCCAGAATGCTGGTCGCGACGCGGACAGCGTTCGTTTTTCCGGTCGAAAACTTCGCTCCGGCATGGACCGCGATGCCGTGGGCGGCCAGCGTGACCATTGCGTAAGGTTCCGAAGCAACCGGAATGAGGACGCTGAGACCGTGTCCGGCGTCGATATCGACATTGCGTTTGGCCAGTTCGCCGGCGAGCCGTTCGCGACGGCCGCGGTATACCTCCTTCGCCTGCTCCACCAGGGCGGCCGTGGCCGGGTCTTGCAGCAGCCAGGCGGTGGCTGCCTGCAGGATGCGGCTGGTCCATCCCGAGCTGAAGCTGCGGTAGGACTGGATCTGCTCGACGATCGTCGCCGATCCGGACAGCACGGCGAGCCGCAAATCCGGGCCGTGGGTCTTGGAATAGGACAGGATATGGACGACGCGATCGGGAAAACGCCGGCCAAGCGAAATGCGCGGCGCCGAGGCAATATCGCCGACGCCGTCATCTTCGACAATCAGCACGTCGGTGCCGGCGAGCAGGTCGCCGATGACTTCCAGCCGCGCCGACGACATGCAGGCGCCGGTCACCGAATGGACGCGCGGCTGGAACAGGAACGCGACGGGCCGCTGCCGCAGAGCGTTGGCAAGTGCATCCGGCAAGGGACCGTCGCTGTCGCAGTCTACCGGGATGATCGGCACGTCGAGATCCTCGAGGATGTCGAGCAGGCGAAGCGCCGTCGGGTTCTCGATGGCCACCGGCGCTCCCGGCGGGACCAGCGCATGCAGCAAGGTGTAGATGGCGTTGTAACCGCCATTGGTGGCCAGGAACGCGCCGGGATCGTACGGCCATGACGGGCGCACTGCCGCCTCCAGCTCGGGCAGGATGCGCACCCGCTCGTAGCTGTTGAGCTTTTCGGCGCGCGCACCATGCGCCAGCGCGATGTCGAGCGGCGGCAAGAGCCTCACATCGGGCTCCGCGATCGCCAGGTTCAGAACGTCGTGTCCGTAATTGCCGCCGCTCATGTGGCGCTCGGGCCGGGCGGCAAAGCGGTTGCCCATGATCCAGGTGCCGTTGCGTCCGCGGCCGCCGATGATCTTGTAGCGCCGCAACTCGCTCCACGCCTGCGAGACCGTCGCCGGGCTGACGCCAAGCACATAGGCCAGATCGCGCACCGGCGGAAGCTTTGCGCCGACAGGCAGCGCGCCGCTTCTGATCAGCGCACTGGTCTCGCGTGCGATGCCGCGCATCGTGCGGTCGCCAAGGCGATCAGCGAACCATCCTGCATCCAAATCCATCGGCACCCGCGACCATCAAAGCTAATGTTCAATAACATAATAACATTTGATCGGCCAAAAATAAACATTTACCAATCGCCGGTCAAACATAGCTTTGAAGTTCATGCCGATGCCCGTCTCCATCACTATAGCCACCCGCGATTGGGACTATCTCACCCCTTTGGTGCTGGGTGACGTCACTTCGAGCCGCTTGTCGGTGAAGGTTGACCGCGTCGCCACGCTCATTCCGGATCTCGGCACCGATCCGAACTACGATGCGGCGGAGGTCTCGTTCAGCCGTTATGTGTCGGCCATGGCTTCCGGCAGGGATACGGTGGTTGGAATACCGTGCTTCATCATGCGCGGCTTTCGCCATCGCTGCATCATAACGGTCGAGGCCAGCCCGTTGGAACGGCTTTCCGACCTTGCCGGCAAACGCATCGGCGTGACCGGCTGGCGCGATTCCGGCAACACATGGACGCGCGCGGCGCTTCGCCGGGAAGGCGTCGGCGTCGAGGATGCCTATTGGTTCGCCGGCAGGCTGACATCGGAGCACCCGATCGCCGACCGCCTCGACGGATTCGGCAGGCCGGGGCGCATCGAAGCAGCACCAGGCGAGCGCCCGATGATGGAGCTGCTGTCGCAAGGCGAGCTCGACGCCGTTTTCACGCCCTTCATGCCGGACGGCTTTTTCGGCCCGGTTTCCGGCTTCCGGCAAGTGCTGCGCGATTTTCGCGCGGCCGAACGCGCCTATTTCGCCGACGTCGGTTATGTCCCGGGCATGCATCTGGTCGCCGTCAAGGCGGCAGTGGCCAGGGAGCACCCCTGGCTGCCGCAGGAACTCGCCAGGCTGATCGACGAAAGCCAGCGCGTCTGGACGGCAAAGCGCCGAAAATACGCCGATACCTCGCCCTGGATCCTCGAGGAGCTGGTTCATGCGGGGCGCGACCTGCCTGCCTCCTGGAACGCCAGCGGCCTGCCGGCCAACCGGCGCATGATCGAGGATTTCGTCACCGAGCTCCATGCCCAGGGCATCCTGGCGGAACCGATTTCCGCCGAAGCCTTGTTTCCTTTCGAGGCCATATCGCGGGCCACCGCAGCCTGACAACGCACAACGAAGAACACGAAGGAGAATGCCATGAGGACAATCAGCTTCATATTCGCCTCGCTCGTCACCATGCTGGCGCAGGCCAGCTTTGCCCAGGATATCCAGAAGCAATCGGTGAACGAGGATTTGCGGGCCCGGCTGCCGGAAGAGATCCGCACGGCGGGAAAGATCACAGCCGTCAACAACGGCTCGTTCCCGCCCTATGAGATCGTCACCGGCACCGAACTGTCGGGGGCGACCAGGGACATTTCCGACGCCATCGGCCAGCTGCTCGGCGTCGAGATCGATCATGCCTCGGTCGCCGGCCTGCCGGCTTTGCTGAGCGGCATCAATGCCGGCAGATATCAGTTCGCGATGGGACCTGTCGGCGACTATCCCGACCGCCAGAAATCCAACGACTTCATCGATTGGGTGCGCGAATACGTCGTCTTCGCCGTCGAGAAGGGCAACCCGCAAGGCATCACCTCGCTCGACACCGCGTGCGGCAAGCGCATCGCCGTCATGTCGGGTGGCTCGGCCGAAAAGGTCATCAAGCAGCAGGCGCAGAAATGCACCGAGGGCGGCAAGCCGGCCGTCGAGGTGCAATCCTTCACCGACCAGCCGAGCTCGATACTGGCCGTCCGGTCGAAACGCTCCGACGCATTCTTCTCCTCGCAGGCGCCGCTGACCTATTTCGTCGAGCAGGCGAAGGGCCAGCTGGAACTCGCCGGGGTCGGCCAGGCCAACGGCTTCAAGGACATCTACCAAGGCGCCGTCGTAAAGAAGGGTTCGCCGCTGGGCGGCGTGCTGCTCGACGCCTTCAAGATCCTGATGAAGAACGGCACCTACGCCGCGGTCATGAAGAAGTGGGGCCTCGAGGAGAACATGATCGACGCGCCAGGCATCAACCAGGGCCAGTAGAGGCTGCCATGACCGACGCCACCGCTGCCTACGCGGCCGGGCTGCCGCGACGTCCCGACGACGCGCTGCGCGACGTCAAACGAGCCCACCGGCCGTTTCCGCTCGCCCGGCTGGCGCTCTGGGCGTTCACCGTCGCCGTGGCAGCCGGCTTCGCCTATATCGTTGCAGTCAACCCGAATTTCGGCTGGCCGGTCGTCGCCCAGTATTTCTTCGATCCGACGGTCATGCAGGGGCTTTCCGTAACGCTCGGCCTGACGGTCGTGGCGATGATCCTGGGTATCGTGCTCGGCCTGCTGCTCGCCATCGCGCGCATGTCGAACGATAGGCTGGCATCCCTTCTCTCCGGCCTGTTCATCTGGTTCTTCCGGGGAACGCCGCTGCTGGTGCAATTGATCCTGTGGTACAACCTTTCGACGCTGTTTCCGCGCATTTCCATTGGCTTCGCCAGTTGGAACACCAACGACCTGATCACGCCCTTGACGGCCGCCGTTCTTGGTCTGGCGCTGAACGAGGCCGCCTACATGGCCGAGATCATCCGTGGCGGGCTGCTGTCGGTGGACAAGGGACAGGCCGAAACGGCTGAAGCCTTCGGCATGACCCGCGCGCGGGCCTTGCGGCGCATCATCATCCCGCAGGCGATGCGGTCGATCGTGCCGCCGACCGGCAATCAGCTGATCAGCATGATCAAGGCGACGTCGCTTGTCAGCGTCATCGCCATGGCCGACCTGCTCTACTCGGTGCAATCGATCTACAACCGCACCTTCGAAATCATTCCGCTGCTGATGGTTGCAGTGCTGTGGTACCTGCTGATCACCTCGGTCCTCAATGTCGCGCAAGGCGCGATCGAACGCCACTACAGCCGCGGCGATCGCGGTGCGCGCGAGAAGACGGCGACCGCCACCCTGGAGGCCGCCAATGAGCGCGCATGACACGCCCCTGGTGCGGGCGCGCGACGTTCACAAGGCCTTCGGCCCGCTCGAGGTGCTGAAGGGCATTGATCTGGACGTCGCGCCTGGCGAGGTGGTGGTCATTCTCGGACCGTCCGGCTCCGGAAAGTCGACCTTCCTGCGATGCATCAATCATCTCGAGGCGATCGACCAGGGGTCGATCGAGGTGGACGGCGAGCAGATCGGTTACCGGTTGCACGACGGCCGCCTCGACAAACTTTCCGACCGCGCGATCGCCGCGCAGCGGCGCAAGATCGGCATGGTGTTCCAGCAGTTCAATCTCTATCCGCACATGACGACCCTGCAGAACGTCATCGAGGCTCCGGTCGGCGTTCACCGGGAGAACCGCAAGGAGGCGATCGGCTACGCCCGCGAACTGCTGACCCGTGTCGGTCTTGCCGACAAGATCGACGCCTATCCGCGCCAGCTTTCAGGCGGCCAGCAGCAGCGCGTCGCCATCGCCCGTGCGCTCGCCATCCGCCCGAAATTGATGCTCTTCGACGAGCCGACCTCGGCGCTCGATCCGGAGCTGGTCGGCGAGGTGCTCGCCACCATGCGCGATCTCGCCAGGCAGGGCTTGACCATGATCGTGGTCACGCATGAGATCGGCTTCGCCCGCGAAGCGGCGGATCGGGTGGTGTTCATGGACGACGGTAATGTGATCGAGGCCGGGCCTCCGGACGAGGTTCTCGCCAAACCCAGGCACCCGCGCACGCGGGCTTTCTTGAGCCGTTTCATCTAAAAGCAAAGCCGGCGCGGCACCTGCTCGGCCGGCAAAGGACCTTCCATGCCAAAGACCTCCAACCAGTTCGCCGATATTTCCGACTTCGCCGACAAGGCCGCCGAGCTTGCAGCGGCCCGCCAGCACCTGCACGCGCATCCCGAGCTTTCATTCCAGGAGCGCGAAACGGCTGTATACGTTGCCGAACGGCTCGAAAGCTGGGGCTATGAGGTGACGCGCAATGTCGGCGGGTTCGGCGTCGTCGGCCGCCTGCGCCAGGGCAGCGGCCGCAGCATCGCCATCCGTGCCGACATGGACGCCCTGCCGATCACCGAAGCTACCAATCTCCCTTATGCCAGCCAGGCCAGCGGCAAGATGCACGCCTGCGGTCATGACGGCCACACCACGATGCTGCTCGGCGCCGCCGAATACCTGGCGCGCACACGGCATTTCAACGGCACGGTGAACCTCATCTTCCAGCCGGCCGAGGAAGCCGGCAAGGGAAGCGGGGCGCAGGCGATGATCGCCGACGGCCTGTTCGAGCGCTTTCCCTGCGATGCGATTTTCGGGCTGCACAACCACCCGGGCGCGCCGACGGGTTCGTTCCTGATGCGCGCCGGGCCGCTGATGGCGGCGAGCGATACCGTCACCATCAGGATCGCCGGGCGTGGCGGCCACGCCTCGCGTCCGCACCTGACGGTCGACCCGATCGTCGCTGCCGCCAACATCGTCATGACCCTGCAGACGGTTGTGTCGCGCAACGTCAACCCGATCGAGACCGCTGTCGTCACCGTCGGCACGATTCACGGAGGCACGGCCTCCAACGTCATTCCGGAACACGCCGAAATCACGTTGAGCGTCCGCTCCTTCTCCGCCGAGATCCGCGACACGCTCGAGCAGCGTATTCGCAATATCGCAGCACTTGTAGCGCAGGCGCATGGCGCAACGGTCGAGATCGATTACGAGCGCGGCTACCCGGTGGTGGTCAATTCCGAGCGCGAGACGTCCTTTGCGACAGACATCGCTGTCGAACTCGTCGGTCAGGACAAGGTGTCCGTCTGCCCGTTGATCCCCGGCAGCGAAGACTTTTCTTATTTCCTCGAACACAAACCCGGTTGCTTTCTGCGCCTCGGAAACGGCGAGGATTCAGCCATCCTGCACAGCTCGAAATATGATTTCAACGACGGCAATCTGACCGTCGGCGCAGCGCTCTGGGCTCGTTTGACCGAGAGATTCCTGGCCGCCTGATCCATGACTGCGGCTTGGATTGTCGATCGGCCCGTCGAGCATTATTGGGGCGACCGGCCGCGCGACGATGCTCAACGAATTCTCACGCATTCCCCCTCTTCGAATGCGATAAGAGCTTCGCTTTCAGACAAACAAAAAGTCACCCGTCGTCAGCGGGCTTGTAAAGTTTGCGAGAGTAACTTGATCGAGTCCTGCGGTAATGATGGTGTCGGTTCCACTTTGCGCAATTGTGAGATCATCGAACGATTGCACGCCCTCCACGCCACTAAATACAATGGTGTCGTCTTGGGTCTGGCTGAAATCGTAGATGGTGTTTTGGGTTCCGACCGTCATTGAAACATCGTCCTTGAATATGAATTGATCTCTGCCGCCCTGAGCCAGTTCGCTCAGTTGCCCGTCACCCCACATGTCGTTGACGACGGTGCAGCCGGGTGCCGCGGTCCCGGCGTACAGGGTATCGTTTCCGCCCCTGGCCGAACCGGACATCTGCAGAGCGTCGCCGCACAGGAAATTACGGACCTGGCCGCTTCCGCTGTTGAGGCCCCCGGTAAGAATATCGTTGCCGCCCGCGGCGGACCCGGACATAGCGAATGTGTCGCCATACAACTCGCTTTGAACATCAGGACCAGAGCTCTTATTGCCGCCGGTTAGGATATCATTGCCGCCCACAGCATTGCCGGCCATCGCGCCAGCGTCGCCATAGGCGAAATTATGGGTGCCTTGCAGCACGGCCACGTCATCGCCCCCGCTAGCAGAGTCGGACATGATGCCGGCCGCGTCACCATAGAAACTTATCACGAACCCACCCACGCTCGTGAAGGTGTCGTCGCCGCCCTTAGCAAAGTCGGACATATGTAGGCTCGCGTCGCCAAAGAAGGTTTTGGTCTGAATCGTGCCACCAAAGTCTGTGTAATGGTCGTCGCCACCCTGAGCATGGCCAGACATGCTGCGACCGGCATCACCGTAGAAAATAGTGTTGGCGTCACTAGCGCCATTGAAAGTGTCGTTGCCGCCCTTGCTGTAGTCCGACATATCGCCGCTGGTGTCCCCGTAGAAAGCGTTGCTGGAGTCGCTCCTGGCCGTGAAACGGTCGTCGCCACCTTGAGCATGGCCAGACATGTTGTTCCCGGCGTCGCCAAAGAAAATGTTGACGGCCACGCTGGTGCCCTCGAAGGTGTCATTGCCACCCTTGCTGTGGTCGGACATATCGACGCCGGCGTCACCGTAGAAAGTGTTGAAGGAGTTGGGAAAGGCCGTGAAACGGTCGTCGCCGCCCTGAGCATGGCCGATCATGTTGCCGCCGGCGTCGCCGAAGAAAATGTTGCTGGCTTGCGCGGCGCCCGTGAAAGTGTCGTTGCCGCCCTTGCTGTGGTCCGACATATCGTCGCCCGCGTCACCGTAAGCAGTGGTGGTGGAGGAGCTCGACACCGTGAAGGTGTCGTCACCGCCCCGAGCAAAATTGAACAAGCTCCGAGCCGCGTCGCCGTAGAAGGTGTAAGTCGACGGTGCGGTTTCCGTAAAGGTGTCGTTGCCGCCTCTTGAGAAATCGAGCAGGCTGCCGCCAGCGTCGCCGGTCAAGATATTCGTATTCGGATCGCCTGTGAGGGCGTCATCGATACCCCACTGATGATCTGCTAGATCACTGGTAGTAAAGGGAACGCGTGTAGACATTATCCGCTCTCCTGTTGAGCCTACCCGTCCCATAACAGCCGTACGATGTGAGGCAAAAACGAGCAATAATCCCGAATGGCTATGTCTTTAGACGTAGGGATCGGTGCCTCGTTAACGGCGCGCTTGGCGGCAGCTTCCTGAGGCCGTCCTATTCCGGACTATCCCAGCCTTGCCCGAGCCTTCGCCGTCCAGGCGTTGAACAGCCGGTCTGCGACGATGCCGATGAAGGCGATGGCTAGGCCGGCGACGATGCCGCGACCGGAATCGGCCTTGGACAGGGCGATGAACACCTCCTGGCCGAGATCGCGCGTGCCGACCATGGCGCAGATGATGATCATCGCCAGCGCCATCAGGATGGTCTGGTTGACGCCGAGCATGATCTCGGGCAACGCCAGCGGCAGCTGCACGCGAAAGAAGGTCTGGCGCCTGGTGCAGCCCGAAACCTTCGCCGCCTCGATCAGCGCCGGCGGCACCTGCCGGATCCCGTGATTGGTGTAGCGGATCGCCGGCACCACGGCGAAGGCGACGGTGGCGATCATCGCGGTGACGTCGCCGACCCTGAACAGCATCACCACCGGAATGATGAAGCAGAACGACGGCAGCACCTGCAGCGTGTCGATGACCGGCGTGACGGTCTTTTCGAAGCGGTCGCTGCGCGATGCCATCAGCCCGATCGGGATGCCGATCAGGCAGGCGATAAAGGCGGAGATGCCGCACAAATAGACCGTCGCCATGGTCTTTTCCCAAAGTCCGGTGACGGCGCAGAACGCTGTCAAAGCCGCGACCAGGGCGGCGAGGCGCAAGCCGCCGAGCTGGTAGCCGGCAAGGCCGAGGAGACACACCGCGCCCAGCCACGGAAAGCCCTCGCAGAAGGCGCGCACCGGGTTCAGCACGTTGAGGATAAGCGCCACGCGGAACGCTTCGATCGTGTCGAAGAAGTTGATGGTGATCCAGTTCACCGCCGCCTTCCACAAAGGCGCGGTGGTGAAGGTGATCGCCTTCGGCACCGTGGCGAACGCCGGCACGAACAGGCCGAGCAGCGTGGCGACGGCGAGGATGGCAACGGCCAGCGTCAGATTGGGATAGCGCCGCCAGAAACTGGTGCTGGCCTGGTGGCGGACATTGCCCTTGGCGTGATTGTGCGCGATCGCCTGGCTCAGCCGGTCGAGTGCAATTGCCAGTGCGACAATGGCGAGGCCAGCTTCCATCGCCTCGCCGACCTTGAGTGCGCGCAACGCCAAAAGCACGTCATAGCCGAGCCCACCGGCACCGATCATCGAGGCGATGATCACCATGTTGAGCGCCAGCATGATGACCTGGTTGACGCCGACCATCAATGTCGGCCGCGCCGACGGCAACAGCACCCGCCACAGCTTCTGCCGTGCCGTGCAGCCGGCCATCTCGCTGAAATCGTCGATCTCCGACGGCACCCGCGACAGGCCGAGCATCGTCGCCCGCACCATTGGCGGCGTCGCGAAAATTGCCGTCGCGATCATTGCCGAGACCGGGCTGTTGCCGAACAGAAGCAGCATCGGGATCAGATAGGCGAAGGTCGGGATCGTCTGCATCAGATCGAGGGCAGGGGAGATCAACAACCTCTCCGCCCAAGGCTTGCGCCATGCCCAGATGCCGGCGAACAGCCCAGTAACAATGCAAAACGGCACGGCGATCGAGATCAAGCCCAGCGTCAGCATGGCGCTGGTCCACTGCCCGAACAGCGCGATGTAGAGAAAACAGCCGCCGGCCAGCGCACCCAGCTTCCAGCCGCCGGCGGCGCGTCCGGCAAGGTAGGCGGCAGCGCAGACGCCGACCCAGGACAGGCGCGGCAAGACGATCATATCCGCGCCATGGCCGATCTTGAAATTCTTGGCCAGAAGACCGAGCGCGAAATCGAGCGGCACGCCAAGCACCGCGGTGATCGAGCGGGTCAGCCAGGAGAAGTTCGACTTCACCCGGTTCATCAGCGCACCGACCCAGTCAGCGACAGGAACGATCGCGCCGGCCGGGTAATTGACCGCCCAGGGCAGGCTTTCCTGCAGCAGGAAGACAATAAGCACGGCGGCGAGCGCACAGGCCCAGATCGCCAGCCAGGTTTGAACCGGCCGGGGCCTCGCTGCGCTGGCGCTTGCCGTGACGGTCATCCGCCGGCCCCACGACGCTCGATGCCGGCGAGAAGATCGATCACCGCCTGCGGCGTGACTTCGCCGATCGGCTTGCCGGTGCCGTTGACCACCGCGAAGGGCTTGCCGGCAGAGACGATATCTGCCGAAAAACTTGATATCTTGGCATCCGGCGCGACCGTGCCGCCGTACTCGGCGCCGTCGCAGGCGCGCATCAGGCGGCGCGCCGAGATCACCTTGGCGCGATCGACATCGCGGGTGAATTCGGCGACATAGTCGGTCGCCGGGTTGACCACCAGCTCTTCCGGCGTGCCGATCTGGATGACCTCGCCGTCCTTCATGATGGCGATCCGGTCGGCCAGCCGGATGGCCTCGTCGAAATCATGGGTGATGAAGACGATGGTCTTGTGCAGCATGGTCTGCAGCCGCATCAGCTCGTCCTGCATCTCACGGCGGATCAGCGGATCGAGAGCCGAGAACGGCTCGTCGAGGAACCAGATTTCCGGCTTCGTGGCGAGGCTGCGGGCGATGCCGACACGCTGCTGCTGTCCGCCGGAAAGCTCGCGCGGATAGAAATGCTCGCGGCCGCGCAAGCCAACCAGCTCGATGACTTCACGGGCCCGCTTCTCGCGCGTCGGCCGGTCCTGCCCCTGGATGCCCAAGGGAAAGGCGATGTTCTCCAGTACGTTGAGATGCGGCAGCAAGGCAAAATTCTGGAACACCATGCCCATGCGGTGGCGTCGCAGCTCGATCAGCGCGGCATCGGAAATCTTGAGCAGGTCCTTGCCTTCAAACTCGACCTTGCCGTGGGTCGGCTCGATCAGCCGCGACATGCAGCGCACCAGCGTCGATTTGCCGGACCCCGAAAGTCCCATGATGATGAAGATCTCGCCCTGGCGGATTTCGAGATCGACGGCGCGCACCGCGCCAACCAGTCCGGCCGCGGCGATGTCCGCCAGGCTGGCCTTGCCGTCGCGCCGGCGGATGAAATTGGCCGCGTCCGCCCCGAACAGCTTCCAGACATTGCGACAGCCAAGCTTTATCGGGCGGGCATCCTTGCCCGTTGCTTTCACCGCCTGTTCAATCGTATCGCTCATGCAATCGTCCTTCTGGAATAGGGGATCGAGACCCGGCCCTGACTGGCCGGGTCGTCGCGTTTCCAGTCAGACGGTCACTCGGCCCAGGCTTTCCAGTCGGCTTCGTGGGCGGCGATCCAGGCGGCGGCGACGTCTTCCGGCGTCTTGCCTTCGAGATCGATCTCGCCGCTCATCTTGTTGAGCTCGTCGGTATCGACCGTGTAGTTTTTCGCGACCTTGTAGGCGACCGGCCATTTGTCCTTCATGCCGGCCCAGGAATATTTCCAGATCTCGCCATGCGGCTTGCCGCAGTCATATTTCGCGTCGGGGTTCACACCCCATTTCGGGTCGGTGTAGCACTCGGTCGTATAGTCGGGGAATTCGACCCATTCGCCCTTGTATTTGGCCGGCGCCCAATGCGGCGAATAGATCCACAGCATGATCGGCGCCTTGCGCTGATAGGCCGAGTCCAGTTCGGCGAACATCGCCGCGTCGGTGCCGGCATGGATGACGGTGAAGGGCAGTTTCAGCGCCTCGATGCGTTCATCGTCAAAACCTTCCCATGTCACGGGTCCGCCAAGATAACGCCCCTTCGGCGCGGTTTCGGCCGTCGAGAAGGCCTCGGCGCATTTCGGGTCTTTCAGCGCTTCCCAGTTCGGCAGGCCGGGGCATTTCTCTTTCATATATTCGGGAAACCACCATTCTTCCTTGGCCTTGGGTCCGAGCTTGCCGAGGCGTTCGGTCTGGCCCGTCGCGTCCGAGGCCTTCATCGCCTCGCCGGCCGTCGTGTCCCAGAATTCCAGGCCGACATCGATGTCGCCATTGGTCAGGCCGGTGGTCAGGCTGGAGAGATAGTCGGCGGTCGGATACTCGACGGTATAGCCGAGCTTTTCGAGGATGCCGCCGAGGATCTTGGCGTTCAGATTGACGCTGGTCCAATCGAACAGCGCGATCTTGATCGGGTCGTTGGATTCCGGCGCGGCCGCATAGGCCGAAGATGTCAGTGCGGCTGCGGCAAGTGTTAAGGCTCCCATTGAGAAATTCGAAATCATGCTCCGAAGTGACATGCTTGTTCTCCTGTCAAGCTCTGGTGGAAATTATCGTTAGTTCCCTTCTTGCGTCTTTTTTTGATTGTGTTGGAAAAGCTGGTCGTTGCGCAAGGCCGTAGGCGCCACAATGCTGCCGAAGCGGATGCCGGCGCAAAACGGGGTGGTGCCCAAATTGGTGAAGATGTGGCGGGACCGGCCGCGTCATGACTGCCGAAGGATTGCTGCCAAAGCAGTCATCCACGGATCGATCGCCGGTCTTGAGGGGCAAACCATCAAAGTCCCATGATCTCGGCTGTTGGCTCGGCAACTCGCCCAGAGCCACTTTCATGAGATGAAATTATATATACCAACGGTCATGTCGCGCAACGAATAACGCCGGTGCCAATTTCACGGCCCGTCTTTTTACATGGACCCGCAGATCGGTTCGAAAAAAGCCAAGGTTGCCGGTCATCCCGTATGCGAGCCGCAAGGACAGGATACCTATACAATGCAGCAGACCTCCTCCTTGAACAGACTGCGCATTGCCGTGCTCTTTGGCGGACGTTCCGCCGAGCATGACGTTTCGGTGCTTTCAGCAACCAATGTCATGCGTGCGCTGCTGCCCGCCAAATACGATGCCGTCCCAATCTTCGTCACGCGCGAAGGACAGTGGCTGCTGAGCAGCTTCCAGGATGGTACGCTCGCAAAGCCTGCGGGCGGTTTGGAAGTTTGCCTGGTTCCGGGCGGGCACGGACGGATGATGGCGATCCCGGCCGACGGCACGCCCTATGACCTGCCGAAGATCGACATCCTGTTTCCCGTACTGCACGGCCCTCATGGCGAAGACGGCTCGGTACAGGGGGTGGCCGAGGTGGCTCGGGTGCCGCTCGCCGGCTGCGGCATCCTGGGTTCGGCAACCGCGCTGGACAAGGACATCGCCAAACGGCTCCTGGAAGCGGCGGGGCTGCCAATCGCGCGCTCAGTGACGATCCATGAAGGTGCGGCGCCCGCCCTCGCCACACTGGAAGGCGAGCTCGGCCTGCCGTTCTTCATCAAACCGGCGCGTCAGGGATCGTCTGTCGGCGTCGGAAAAGTCCATGCCAGCCAGGAATTCGATGGAGCGCTTGCTGAAGCCTTCCGGCACGATTGCAAGCTGTTGGCTGAGGAATTCATTCGTGGGCGCGAGATCGAATATAGCGTGTTGGAGGACCCGGCAGGCGACCTGTTCGTCTCGCGGCCAGGCGAGATCGTGCCGGCCGAAAGCCACGATTTCTATAGCTACGATGCCAAATACATCGACGAGAACGGCGCGGCGCTAAGAGTGCCGGCCGATCTGCCGCCGGAGGTCGAGGCAGGCATGCGGGACGTGGCCGCAAGGGCTTTCAGAGCCGTCGGCTGTGACGGGATGGCCCGCATCGACTTCTTTCTGACGCCGGACATGCAGTTCCTGGTCAATGAAATCAACACCATCCCCGGCTTCACCGACATCAGCATGTATTCCAAGGCAATGGCGGCAAGCGGCGTCAGCTATTCCGAAATCATCGACCGGCTCGTGGAACATGGATTGGCTCGGGCGGGCCGAGCAGCCTGAACGCAGCGAAGCGGCATTCATATCCGGTCGATGGTACGTCGGCCCGCGCCGCTCACGACATGATCAGGCCGCCATCGACATTGATGGTCTGGCCGGTGATGTAGGCCGCATCGTCGCTGGCGAGAAAGCTGACCAGGCCGGAGACGTCCTCGCCGCTGCCGGCGCGGCCCATCGGGATGTTCTTCACCCATTCGGCCATCAGCTCGCCGGGCTTGTAGTCGCCCATCAACTTGCCCCATGCGGCATCGTTATAGGCCCACATATCGGTGTCGATGATGCCGGGGCAGATCGCGTTGACGGTGATCTTCTCCTTGGCCACTTCCTTGGCCAGGCTCTGGGTGACGCCGACGACGCCGAATTTCGAGGCCGCATAATGCGGCGTGTAGATAAAGCCCTGCCGCGCCTGGCCGGATGCGGTGTTGATCAGCCGGCCGCCATCGCCATGCTTGCGGATGCGCGCGATCGCCTCCTGGCAGCACAGGAACACGCCCTTGGTGTTGACAGCCATCACCTTGTCCCATTCGGCCTCGGTCATCGCCTCGATCCTGGCGATGGTGATGACACCGGCATTCTGCACGGAGACATCGACGCGGCCGAACTCCTGCTCGGCTAGGTCATAGAGGGCGACGACTTCGTCTTTCTTCGTCACATCCATGCGCAGCGATGCGACCCTGGCGCCCGCAGCCTTGAGATCGGCGGCGACCTCTTCGACGCGCGCGTCGATGGCGCTGACGACGACCGCGGCACCTTCCGCCGCGAAGCGCCTGGCCATTGCCGCGCCGATGCCGCCGCTGGCGCCGGTGATGACCGCCGTTTTTCCCTGGAATCGCTTCTGCATCTTTTCTCCTACCAGCAGACGAAGCCGCCATCGACGATCAGGTCGATCCCGGTGACGAAACTCGAGGCGCGGCTGGCCAGGAACACGGTCGGGCCGACCATCTCTTCCGGCGCCGCCATGCGGCCCATCGGCGTGTCGCGCTCAAAGATCCTGACCTGGTCGGCGACCTCCGGCCGCTTGTTCATCGGCGTCAGCGTGTAGCCGGGGCTGACGACATTGACGCGCAGGCCGCGATCGGCCCATTCCATGGCGAGGCTCTTCGACATGTGGATGACCGCGGCCTTCGACGAATTGTAATGCGCCTGGGTCAGGCCGCGATTGACGATCGAGCCCGACATCGACGCGATGTTGATGATCGAGCCCTTGCGCCGCGTCAGCATGGCGCGGGCCTCGGCCTGGCAGGACAGAAACACGCCGCTGACATTGACGTCATAGAGCTTCTGCCATTTCTCCAGCGACAGCGTCTCTGCCGGCTCAGCTCCGGCGACGCCGGCATTGTTGACGGCGATGGTCAACGCGCCGAGTTCCATCTCCGTACGCTCGATCGCGGCCGCGAGATCGGCCTCTGAAGTCACCGTGCCGTTCAGCACAAGCGCCTTGCCGCCGAGTGCCGTGATCCGGTGCGCGGTCTCCTCCAGCCCGCCTTTCGAGGCGTGGCCGAAGCAGGCTATATCGGCGCCGGCCTCGGCCAGCCCAATGGCGATTGCCTGCCCGATGCCGCTGCCGGCGCCTGTCACAAGTGCCACGTCACCATGAAGGTCGAATAATTTCATCGTCGGTCCCTCTGCTCCAACCGCCGTCCTCCGGAAATAAAGGGGCGCCAACTCTGTTGCTGGCGCCCCGCGCGGTCTGGTGCCCGGGAGGATACCACCTGCTGCGCTTTGTTTCGATGGGCGTCCTAGCTCGTGGCTAGTTCCATCACGGCGATATTGCTTGCTTCGCTGCGGTCGAGAATGCCGCGTTGCCGGCCGCGGCTCAGCACCAGCACGCGATGTGACAGGCCGAGCACTTCCTCGAGGTCGGAGCTCACCACCACCACCGCCATGCCGGAGCGGGCAAGGTCGGCAATGACATCATAGATCGCGGCGCGTGCACCGACGTCGATGCCGCGCGTCGGCTCGTCCAGGATGAACACCTTGGGCGGGCGCGACACCCATTTGGCGATGATCACCTTCTGCTGGTTGCCGCCTGAAAGCTTGCTGACCGCCTGGTTCGGCCGGCCCTTGACGCCAAGCCGGCGAATGCCGGCCTCGGCGAATTTCTGCACCGCCTTCGGAAACACCCAGCCATTCGGCGCCACATGGTCGAAATTGCCGATCGCCAGGTTCTCGCCGATCGTCTGGTCGAGCACCACGCCCTGCGCCTTGCGGTCTTCCGGTACCAGGACGACGCCGGCCTTGATCGCCGCCGCCGGGCCATTGAGATGCACCGGCTTGCCGGCGACGCGCACCGATCCCGATGAGATCGGATCGGCACCGGCGATCGCCCGCACCAGCTCCGTGCGTCCGGCGCCGATCAGCCCGGCAATGCCGAGGATTTCGCCGGCCCGCACTGAAAAGCTGACATTTTGAAAGCTGCGTTCCGGCGAGGACAGGTTCTCGACCTCGAGCAGCGTGTCGTTGCCCGGCGCCGATATCGTAGGGAACATCCGCTCGACACTGCGGCCGACCATTTGCTCGACGACGGTGCGCACCGGAATGTCGGCGCGCTCGTGCCGGGCGACGATGCGCCCGTCGCGCATCACCACCACGCGATCAGCGATCTGGGCGATCTCGTCCAGCCGGTGGCTGATATAGATGAAGGACATGCCTTCCGCCTTGAGCTTGCGGATCTGCTGGAACAGGAGCTCCGTTTCCTCGCCGCCAAGGGCGGCCGTCGGTTCGTCGAAGATCAGCAGCTCGGCATTGAGCGTCAGCGCCTTGGCGATCTCGACCTGCTGCTGGGCGGCGATACGCAGCGTGCGCACCTTGCGCTCGGGCGAGACATCGAGGCCGAGGCGCTTCAACTGGGCCGATGCCCGTGCGTTCATTGCCGCGCGGTCGATGCGGCCGCCACGCATCGGCAGGCGGCCGACATAGACATTTTCGGCGACCGACAGATCGGGCAAGAGCTTCAGCTCCTGGTGGATCATGCCGATGCCGGCGTCGATCGCCGCGGCAGGATTGGCGGGGGAATAAGGGTTCCCCCGCCAGGAGATGGTGCCAGCATCGGGTTTGGTCGAGCCGGCGATGATGTTCGAGACGGTGGACTTGCCGGCGCCGTTTTCGCCAAGCAGCGCCACGACCTCGCCCGGCCGCACCTCGAAGCTCGCATCGGCCAGGACCTGCACCGGCCCGTAGCTTTTGCAGAGGCCGCTGACGACGAGCCCGTTATTGGCGCTGTGCGTGTGGCGAGGATCGGTGGACATCGTTGCGCTCGTCGACTGCCGGACTGGTCTCAATCAGGGATGCTTGGCGATGAACTGCTCGACATTGTCCTTGGTGGTCAGCGTCGCATCCTGCAGTTGTTCGGCGGGAATGGTCTCGCCGGCCACCAGCTTGATTGCTGCGTCGACGGCGAGCCGGCCCATGCCCTGGGTTTGCTGCGTCGCGGTCACGTCGAAGACGCCGTCCTTCAGTGCCTTGAGCGCCGCCACATCGCCGTCGAAGCCGGCAACCCAGACCTTATGGCCGGGATTGGCGACCTTGACCGCCTGCGCCGCACCGAGCGCCAGCGCATCGGCCTGGCCGATGACGATCGACACGTCGGGGTGCGACTGCAACAGATCCTGCGTCAGCTTGAAACCTTCGTCCTGGTGCCAGCCTTCGCTCCACAATTCTCCGACAACCTTGATGTCGGGATAGCCTTTCAGCGCTTCGCCGCAGCCCTTCGAGCGGTCGACTTCGGGCGTCGTGCCCTTCTGGCCGTGGATGATGATCAGCTCGCCCTTGCCGCCGGCCTGCTTGGCGATGTAGTCGCAAACCGCCTTGGCCGATGCCACGCTGTTGGTTGCGATGAAGGTATCGCCGGGCGCGCCATTGGCGTTGCGGTCGACATTGACGACCGGGATGCCGGCAGCCTTGGCGGTCTTGGTCGGCACGGTGGCGGCGGTGGCGCCGGCCGGAATATAGATCAGCGCATCGATGTTCTGCGTGATCAGGTCCTGCACCTGGCTGACCTGAGTCGCCGAATCGCCCTTGGCGTCGACGGTAACGACCTCGATGCCCTTTTCCTTGCCGTAGGCTTCGACGGACTGCTTGATCTGGTTGAAGAAGTCGGCCTGCAGATTGGCGACGGCGAGCCCGAGCTTTTTGGCCTCCTTGGCCGAGGCCATGTCGGACAGGCCAAGCAGCGGGATGACGGCCGCGGCGGCAAGCAGCAATGAACGTTTGGTCAGCATGTTTATTCCTCCGTTGATGTTCAATCTGTCCTGCCCGCGCATCGCGGCGCCCCTTGGCCGAACAACTCCCAGTTTCGGATCACCGATCCGTTTTCGCCCGAATATCGGGGCGAATCTCATTGAGCCCAATTCTTCATTGTGCCCCATTCTTCATTGTGCTCGGCGCCGCCACGTGTCGGTGGCCACCGCCAGCGCGATCACCACGCCGATAACCACTTGCTGGATGAAGGGCGAGACACCGAGCAGGTTCAGCCCGTTGCGCAGCACGCCGATGATGAGGACGCCGATGGCTGTGCCGCCGATCGAACCGACGCCGCCCGACAGGCTGGCGCCGCCGATCACCACCGCCGCGATGGTGTCGAGTTCGTAGCCAAGGCCGGAGCTCGGCTGGACGGAATCGAGCCGGGCGGCAAGCACGATGCCGGCGAGACCGGCCAGCACGGCGCAGATCGCATAGACCCAGTTTGTCAGCGACTTGACCGGTATGCCGGACAGCCGGGCGACTTCGGCGCTGCCGCCGATTGCGTACAGGCTACGGCCGGTAGCGCGATAATTCAGGAAGATCGCGAAAATGACGGCAAGCACGATCATCAGCCCGACGGTGACCGAGAGGAAGCCGAAATGGCGGATTATCGACAGGCTGGTGAACCAGTCGGGAAAGCCGACGATCTGCGAGCCGTCGGTGATCATGTTGGCGAGGCCGCGCGCCACCGACATCATCGCCAACGTGGCGATGAAGGGCGGCAGCTTGGTGACCGTCACCAGCAGGCCCGAAACCAGGCCGCAAAGACCGGCGACGACGAGGGCCGCGGCGATGCCGGCGGGCAGGCCGAGATTGAGATAGTCCGGATGGGCGACGAAGCCCATCACCATGGAAGCCAGCGCCAGCACCGAGCCGACGGACAGGTCGATGCCGCCGATCAGGATGACCAGCGTCATGCCGATCGCCATGATGCCGAGCACGGTGACCTGGTCGAGCACGTTGAGGATGTTGCGGATGGTCAGGAACGTGTCGGTAGTCAGCGAGAGCGCCAGGCACAGCAGAGCCAGCCCGATCAGCGGACCCATGGTTCCGGCAAAGACAGCCGAAAACCTTGCGCCCGCCGTAGCCTGCGCGCCAGAGCCTGCCTTCAACTCGCCTGCCTTCAAATTGCTTGCGTCGTTGCTCACAGCCACTTTGTCTCCTCCACAGCAATCCGGCGCTGCATCACCGGGCCACTTTGTTCACCAGGCCCCTCCCTGTGAACAATTTATCTTTAACATGCAATTTTGTTCAGCTAAACTGTTCGTCGGAAAATTGTCAAGGCCTGCCGCTTCATTCGACGACGGGTTTGCGCTGTCCGCCGGTTTGCCTTACGCAAGGTCTCCGAAATCTTGGGCATTTCGAAGTCGCCGGATTGGAATATCATGAGCAGAGCCGGCGGCTGCGGCAAGGCAAACAGATGACGATCGTAGAGAACGAAAGAGCCCCGCGCTTCCCCGACGCCGAACTCAAGGCCCGCGCCGCCTGGCACTATTATGTCGAGGGTCTTACACAGGAGCGGATTTCCGAAATTCTCGGCGTCGGCCGCATCAAGGTGCATCGCATTCTCTCCGCCGCCCGCGAAGAGGGTGTCGTCCAGTTTCGCATCCGCGACAGCGTCGTCGAATGCGTGATTTTGGAGGAAAGCCTCAAGCAGCGGTTCGGGCTCAGCCAGGCTGTTGTGGTGCCGTCGGCGGCCGACCGAAGCAACGCGCCGCTGATGATCGGCCACGCCGCCGCCGCCTACCTGGCCGACCATGTGAATGCCGGCGATGTCATCGCACTGGGCTGGGGGCGGACACTGAAATTCGCCATCAATGAATTGCCGCGGCGGCCCATCGCCAGGACGACGGTGGTTTCGATGCTTGGCGGCCTCACCCATGCCCAGCCGCTCAACCCGACAGAAAGCGCCTGGGATTTCGCCGAAAAGATCGGTGCGGAGTGCTTCCTGCTGCCGGTGCCGGTCTATGCCGACAGGCCGGAGCAACGCGACGCTTTCATGAGCCAGCGCAGCGTTCAGGACGTCGTCTTCCGTGCACGCCGGGCAAACATCGCCGTGCTCAGCGTCGGCTCGTTTTCCAACGACAGCCCGATCGCCAATTACGGCTTCATCAAGCCAAGCGAACTCGAGGAATTGCAGGCGGCCGGTGCCGTCGGCGATATTCTGTGTCATTTCATCGACGCCGAGGGCCGCCCGGTCGACCACGAGGTCAACCGCCGCGTCTGCGCCTATCCGCTGCAGGATCTGTCGGATATCCCGAGCATCATCCTGGTGTCGGGAGGCAGCGAGAAGGTAGCGGTAATGCGGGCTGCGCTCGCCAACACCAAGGTATCGGTTCTGATCACCGACGAAGACGCGGCCAAGGGCCTGCTCAACCGCTAGATTTCGCCGAGAGCGCTGAGGCGGGTGTGGATGTCGCGCGTCGCCTGATAAAGGTCGCGGTAGATTTCCTTGCGGCTGCGATAGGCGGCGACAAGCCCGTCGACCGGATCGACATGCCTGGTGGGAGCGGCAGCCATTACCTCTGCTGCGGCTTCCGGCGAGGCAAACCAGCCGACAGCCGCTGCCGCCAGCATGGCAGCGCCGAGTGCGGCGGCTTCGTTGACCGGCGAAACCGAGAGCGGCCGCTCGAGCACGCTTGCCATGATCTGCATTAGCAGCGCGCAATTGGTGCCGCCGCCGGCGGCAATCATCGCCGCCGGTCCGCCGGCCTGGGCTTCCATGGCCTCGGTGGCGACGGCCTGCTCGAAGGCGATGCCTTCCAGGACAGCGCGGAAGAGATGCTCCGGCCGGTGATCGAGCGACAGGCCGACAATGGCGCCGCGCGCCGCACCGTCCCAATACGGGCTCATGACGCCGGCCCAATAGGGCATGATGAGCAGGCCCTCGCTGCCCGCGGCAACATTCAGCGCCACTTTCTCCAGCGCAGCGGCTGACGGCGAGCGGGTGGTGCGGACGATCCAGTCGACCAGCTGCATGCCCGAGCGCAGCACGGTCTCAAGCATGAAACCGGAGCCGGTCGGCGAAACCAGCGTTCGAAAGGCGTCCGAGGTTTTCACCTTGCCGGAATAGCAGCCGCTGACCACGCCGGAGCCGAGCGAGAGATAGCTCTTGCCCTCGCCGTAGACGCCCATGCCGAGACCCATCGCCTGGCCGTCCCCAGCGCCGGCAACGACCGGCGTGCCGGCCCTCAGGCCGGTCAGCTGCGCTATGCTTGCGGAAAGACTGCCGCAGCCCACGCCTGGTGCGACCAGCTCGGGCAATTGCTTCATCTGCAGTCCGGCGGCCGCAACGAGGCGGGGATGCCAGGTACCCTTCTCGACGTCGAGCAGCCCGAGGGGATCCGCACTTGCGGTGCTGGTGACCAATCGCCCGGTCAGCCGCTGGACGAAGAAACCGTGCACGTCGACCAGTGCCGCTGCCTGGCGAAGCACTTGCGGCTGGTGCTCGGCAAGCCAGGCAATAGCGTAGAGCGCCGGCGTCGGGTCCGGCGGCTTGCCGCTCCAGTCGCGGATCGCCTCGCGGCCGAGTTCGGCCGAAAGCCTGATAACTTGCGGCCGGGCGCGTTCGTCCAGCCACAGGATTGCCGGCATGAGTGCTTTGCCGGCGCTGTCCACCAGCGTGAAGGTCTCTCGCTGGTGAGCGATGCAAACCGCCGCCACCCGCGCAGCGCCGACCGCCTCGGTGACCTGCTTCAATGCGCCAAGCAGCGCCGTCCACCACTGTTCGGCCTCCTGCTCGAAATGGCCGGGCTTCGGATTTGAAAGCGGATAGGTCTCGCGCGCCTGGAACAGCTCCTCGCCGGCACGGGTGAAGGCAATCGCCTTCACGGCCGTGGTCGAGGCGTCGATCCCGATTACGACATCGTCCATCAGGCGGAGATCCGGCGGGGTCAGGCTGCGTTTGTAACGAACCGTCCGTCCGACTGGTCGAGACGGCGGCGGATCTGGGTTATCACCATCGAATCGTCGGGTACACAATTTTCATAGGTCAGGAAGTCGCCGGTCTTGAGCGGCTTGACCACCTTGGCGCGTTCGGCAAGGCCGAGCGGCAGGGCGCCACGGGCGCGCGCATCCCCCCAGGTCATGGCGAAGCCGCGATAGTCGTTCTCGCCGATCATGCCGAGCGACTGGCCAACGCCAAGATCGCTCTTGGCGACCGCGACCGCCTCGGCCACAGGATGGTCGAGCGGCTCCATGTCGGCCCGCTTATAGACCACGGCGCGCGCCGCCGACAGCGGCACTTCCAGGCTGGTCAGATGATAGGGCCGGAAGATCGTGAAATAGGGGCCCTTGCCGACCTTGAGGTCGATCATGCGCTCCAGCACACGCGGGTGCCGGGTCTCGATGATGCAGAACACGCCGGGCGCCACACCCTTGCCGATCGAGTAATCGACAACGCCCTTGCGGTGCAGCACGCCGCCATCCTCGCGTGGGCAAAGCACGCTTGCGAGCTCCTCCAGCGTCGCGGTCGGGCCGTGCATTCCTGGCACATCGGGCACCAGCCCGGTCGCATTGGCGATCGCCACCATCTCGATCGCCGTCTTCGAGCCGTCGACGAATTCGACCAGCATGCGCGCATTCATGTTGCGCTCGGCCGCCTCCTTCTCGTAGTCGGCCGGCATGGCGTCGATCTTCAGCGGATTGTTCTTGCCCTTGCCGGCGGCGATGATGTTGAAGCCGAGGCTCTTGGCAAAGCCGATGATCTCCAGTGTGCAGGCCGGCTCGTCGCCGGCCGCACCGGTATATACGACGCCGGCCTTACGCGCTTCGTCCTTGAGGAAGCGGCCGATGGTGATATCGGCCTCGACATTGAGCATGACGATGTGCTTGCCGTTCTTCATCACTTCCAGCGCGAACAGCGTGCCGATATTGGGATTGCCCGTCGCGTCGATGATGACGTCGATCCGGCCGGCCGCCGCCAGCGCATGCAAATCTTCGGTCACCGCGATCTTGCCGGCCTCGATGGCGCGGTCGATCGCGCCCGCATTGCCGGCTTGGACGATGTCGGAACGGTCATGGCCAGCGAGCAGCGCCGCGTCGATCGCTGCCTGCGGCCTGACTTCGGAAATAGCGCCGATCCGCATGCCCGGCATCAGCGCGACCTGGACGACGATGTCGGTGCCCATCTGCCCGGCGCCGGCAAGCCCGATGGTGATCGGCCCCTGCTGTTCAGCGCGCTGCAGAAGTTCCGCTGCAAATTGCGGATGGGACATGTCGCTTCCTCCAGTTCCTGACGCGCCGCAGCGTCCAAATCAACGTTTTGAACATTTCTATTTGCAAATGAAAAATATTTCAACCGGCAATTGGGCATTGTCGTTCTGCAATCGGCCGAAGACGATTGGATGAGCGGTCAATCCACACGGCCGTGCCTCCGCAGTTAGAAGGACGCGGCATATTCAGCTTGATTGAGTGCAGCCTTATTGCAGCTCAGCTGCCGATTTCGAAGAAGGGCGCACCAAGCAGGCCGGGAACGACATCGATGCCGAGGCCCGGCCCATCCGGAATGCCCATACGGCTTCCCGAAACCGGCGGCATGTTGGATGCGGTGCGCACCGTCACCCATTCGTGAAAGGCGATGGCGTGCAGCCGGCGCTCCTCCGGCGTCGACAGCGACAGATGCGCCATAGCCGATGTGTCGATCTCGGCGCCGCCAGTGTCCTCGACCGTGATCATGAAGCCGAGGTCGACGGCAAGGTCGCGGATCTGGCGCGTTTTGGTGACGCCGCCGAGGCGTGAGATCTTCAGCGTCAGCCCGTCGGCCGCGCCCTTGCGATGGATATCGAGCATATCATCAAGCGAGGCGACGGATTCATCGAGCACCATCGGCTTGTCGAGCGAGCGGCGCACCGACAGGCATTCGTCGATCGTCGTGCAGGGCTGCTCGAACGTGTAGTCGATGGTGCGCGTTGCATCCACGAACTGGCGCGCCTGGTAAGGGGTCCAGCCGGCATTGGCGTCGCAGAAGATGACGGTGCCCTTCGGCACCGCGGCGGCAACGGCTGTGACGCGTTCGATGTCGTCATGGACGTTGCCGCCGACCTTGACCTGCAGCCGATGAAAGCCGTCCTTGACGATGCGCTTGGCGAGTGCGGCCATCGCGTCGACCGTGCCGTGGGTGACGACTTTGTAGAGTTCGGCCGTCACGCTCTCGCGTCCGCCGAGCAGGGTGACCAGCGGCACGTCGGCGGCGCGCGCCGCAAGATCCGAGCACGCCATGTCGAGCGTCGACTTGATGTAGGGATGGCCCTTGAACACCGTGTCCATCAGCCTGTTGATACTGGCAAGCCCGCGTGGGTCTTGGCCAATGAGATGCGGCGCGATCTCGACGACACCGGCGCGAGTACCCGCAGCGAAGGCAGGCGAATAGAAATTGCCAAGCGGCGCCATCTCGCCCCAGCCGGTGAGGCCGCTGTCGGCGGTGACGGCGACGATCACCGCGTCGAACGCATCCGCGACACGCCCCTTGGACATACGGTAAGGCCCGTCAACGAAAGGCTGTACGACATGGTAGGCCTTGATGGTTTTGATCTGCACGTGTTCTGTCCGTTGTCTGTGTTCCGGGATGTCCGTCAAATTTGTCGGGCTCAGCCGCCTTTAGGTCGGCCGGCACGATCGGCGCCGGCGCCCTTTGAGCCGCGCTGTTCCAGCCCGCGCGCATAGGCGAGCAGTTCCTCGAAATCGAAATCGATATGCTCCTTGGCATGGCGCTGGGCGGCGGGCATGTCGGTGCCCTTGAGCAGCTGCACATAGGTCTCGTGGACGTCTTCGGCAGGCACCGGCTCGTTGCGCGCCCGCTGGTGCAACGCAAAATACATCTGCAGCCGGCTGGTCAGCCGTTGCCACGTTTCAAGCAGCACCGAATTGTCGGCCCATTCGTGGATCAGGCCATGCAGTTGCAGCGCCGTTTCGATCTGCCGCGTCGTGTCCAGGTCGCGCGTCGCCTGCTTCACCGCCGCATGGCGCCGGTCAAGCTCGTCGAAGAAGCGCTGGTCGCGAAGCGGCCAGGTCCGCGCGATGGCGAACTCGTCGAGCACCTTGTTGAGCGAATAGGCATCGTCGATGTCCTTGGCGGTGACGTCGATGACGAAGGTTCCGGCGTAGGGAATGCTGGTCAGGATGCCTTCCTGCACCAATTCGCGCATCGCCTCGCGCAGCGGTGCGCGGCTCACCCGCATCTGCTCGGAAATCCTGAGTTCGTTGAGCTTCTGCCCCGGTTCCAGCTGGCCGGTCAGGATCGCCCGCCGGAGCAGCGCGACGATCTCGGCCCTGCGTGTCGTATCCGCGATCGGACTGAAATCCAGCTTTGCCATTCGGCTGCTCCAGGGAACCGAAATCAAGACAAGCAGATTGTCGACAATCTAACAAGAGGCGGGTTGTGGATTCTTGACTTCCGCTTGGCCGGCGGCTTGCGGCGCCGGCAAGGCCGTCAGGCCGCACGGCCGCAAAAACCGACCCGTTCTTCATCGCTGAACATCACACCGGCTTCTCGAAGCCGGCGTACGTTGCGTTTTCCCCAAGGAATTGCGTAGAACGAAACATAGCAAAACGGCGCCCTTGGCGTGGGAGCCGAGGGCGCCGCGGAACCGGGCCTGATGGGGGTTATCAGGTGGCCGGTTTCTCGGGCAACGGCGAGACCGGCATTCCCGGGCCGATCTTCTGCAGATTGCCGGTAATCACCCGGTCGCCTTCGGCCACACCGCTCAAGATGGCGACCTGATCGCCATTGGTCGGTCCGAGCGAAACGATACGCTGGTCGACCGTGTTGTCCTTGCCGACGACATAGAGATATTTGCCGAGCTGGCCTGAGCCGAGTGCCGTCTGCGGTACCATCAGCGCATCGGGCTGCTCTTTGACGTGCAGCCGGACGCGGACATATTGGCCGGGCAGCAGCGTGAACTTGCCGTTGCCGACCGTCGCCCGTGCCGTGATCGTGCCGGTCGATCGATCGATCGTGTTGTCCATGAAGGTAAGATTGCCCTTCTGGCGCGGTTCCGTTTCACCGGGAAGCAGGACGTCGACACTGATCGGTCCCGCGGCCCGGGCTTCCTCGATCTGTGTCAGGTCCGTTTCGCTCGGATTGAAGGTGACGTAGATCGGATCGAGCTGCACCAGCGAATTGAGCACGGTGCCGGCAACGCTGACCAGCGTTCCAACGGAAGCCTGGCTGCGTCCGATGCGTCCCGCGAACGGGGCACGGATTTCGGTATAGCTCAAATTGAGCTCGGCGGTCCGCAAGGCCGCTTGGTTCACGGCGAGCGAGGCCTGAGCCTCACGCAAGGTGCTGGTGCGCTGGTCGAACACGTCCTTGGCGAGATAGCCGCTCTTGGCGAGTTCGCTGCCGCGCCCGAGATTGGAGCGCGCATAGTCGAGTGTTGCCGTGTCGCGCTGGATAAGCGCCTTCGCCTGCTCGAGGGCAGCCTGAAAATCCTCCGGCGCGATCTTGTAGAGAAGGTCGCCCTTCGCAACGTCGCTGCCGTCGGTGGCGACCTGCTCCTGCAGATAACCCGGCACGCGCGCCTGCAGCGTGATGCTGCGGATCGGCTCCACCCGGGCGGCGTAGTCGAGATAGATCGGGATCGTCTTCTTGACGACGCTCACCACCGGCACCGGCATGACAAAGGCTTCCGGCTTGGGTGTCGCCGCCCCGGCTGTGCCCGCGTTGAGGCTGAGGCTGCCCATGTCGAGCAGGTGAACGCTCGCCACCGAAATCGCCCCAAGGGCGACGGCCGTTCCCAGCGCGATTTTCCATTTACGCATGATCAATTCTCCAGTCCTATTCGGCGGCTTCGGCCAATGGCTCGAAGGCGGGTTCGGCAGTTGGTTGTTCGGTCGCTTCGGAAACCGGTTCGCTCTCGCTGCGGCGCTCGCGCAGCTGCTCGATCACCGCATAGAAGACCGGCACGAACACCAGCGACAGGATCGTCGCCGCGACCATGCCGCCAAAGACGGTGGTGCCGATCGACTGCCGGCTTGCGGCACCTGCACCTGTAGCGAACATCAGCGGCAGCACGCCGAGGATGAAGGCGAAGGCGGTCATCAGGATCGGTCGCAGCCGAAGCCGCGCCGCTTCCATCGCGGCGTCGACGATGCTGAGGCCTTCTTCGCGCCGGCGCCGGGCAAACTCGACGATCAGAATCGCGTTCTTGGCCGCCAGTCCGATCAGCATGACGAAGCCGATCTGCGAATAGACATCGATCTGCATGCCACGCAGCCAAAGCACGACGAACGCACCGAACAGTGCGAGCGGCACCGCCAGCAGCACCATGAACGGCATCGCCCAGCTCTCATATTGCGCGGCGAGGATCAGGAAGACGAAGACGATCGCGAGACCAAAGACCACGGATGCGATCGATCCCGCCTTGAGCTCCTGATAGGTGATGCCGGTCCATTCGTAGCCGAAATCTCTCGGCAACGCCGTGGCAGCGGCACGTTCCATCGCCGCCACCGCCTGGCCGGACGAAAAGCCGGGCGCGGCGCCGCCATTGATCAGGGCCGACGCATTGTTATTGTAATGCGGCACGGTCTCGGGGCCGACGATCGGCACAAGCTTGCCCAGCGTGCTCAGCGGCACCATCCCACCCGAGGCATTGCGGACATAGAGCCGCGAAATGTCGGCCGGACCGGCGCGAGAGTCCTTGTCGGCCTGGATCGTCACCCGGAAGGTGCGGCCGAACAGGTTGAAATCGTTCACATAGAGCGAGCCGAGATAGATCTGCAGCGTATTGAACACGTCCGGCAGGTTGAGCCCGAGCAGCTTCGCCTTGGCGCGATCGAGATCGTAGTTGAACTGCGGCGTCGAGGTCGAGAACGACGAGAACAATTGCTGCGGGTTGAGCTCGGGCTGCTTGCGCGCCTCGGCAATCACCGCTTGCGTCGCATCGTTGAGCGCCACGCTGCCGCGGCCGGTCAGGTCCTCGACCTGGAACTCGAAGCCACCGGTGGTGCCGATGCCCGGGATCGACGGCGGGTCGAAACTCAGCGCAAAAGCCTCCGGAATTTGCAGCAGCTTGTTGCGCACATCGGCGACGAGCTTCGAGGCGCTCTGGTCGGGGCCGCGTTCGTCCCATGGCTTCAGGATGGCGAATTCGACCGCCGAGTTCGACTGCGCGGCGCTGGTCAGGAAGTTCAAGCCGCTGATCGAGCCGACGATGTCGACGCCGGGCGTGTTCTGCAGGATGTCGCGTGCCTTTTGCGCCACCGCGTCGGTGCGTTCCAGCGAGGCCCCGTCGGGGAGCTGGATGACGACGAAGAAATAGCCCTGGTCCTCGACCGGAAGGAAGGTCGAGGGCAGGCGCTGCCAGACGAAATAGGTCGCGACAAGTCCGGCCGCGAACACGCCAAGCATGATCCAGCGCAGGCGGATGAGAATGCGCACACCATTCGCATAGGCATGCGCCAGCCGTTCGAAGCCCATGTTGAACCAGCGGAACAGCACGAACTGTGTTTCCGGCCGGTGGCGCAGGAAGGCAGCGCTGAGCGACGGGGTAAGCGTCAGCGAGACGAAGGCCGAGATGCCGAAGGAGATCGCCACAGTCAGGGCGAACTGGTTGTAGAGCCGGCCGGACACGCCGGGAATGAAGGCAACCGGCACGAACACAGCCATCAGCACGGCGGTCGTGGCGATGATCGGGCCGGTAACCTCTGCCATCGCGGTACGCGTGGCAGCCAGCGGTTTGAGGCCGGCCTCAAGTTGGCGTTCGACATTCTCGACCACGACGATGGCGTCGTCGACTACGAGGCCGATCGCCAGCACCATGCCGAGCAGGCTGAGCATGTTCAGTGAGAAGCCAAGCATATGCATGACGGCCAGCGTCGCCACCAGCGACACCGGAATTGCGATCGTCGGGATGATCGTGGTGCGCCAGCTTTGCAGGAAGATGAACACCACAGCGACGACCAGGACCAGCGCTTCGCCGAGCGTGATCAGCACGTCGTGCATTGAGGCCGAAACGAAACGTGTCGTATCGTAATGCATGGCGTAGCTGACGCCCTTCGGGAAACGGGCCGACAGCTCCTGCATCTTGTCCTTGACACGCTGCTGCAGATCGAGCGCGTTGGAGCCCGGCATCTGGTAAACCGCGAGCACCACCGTCGGGTCCTTGCCGAAGAACGCCGACGACGAATATTGCAGCGCGCCGAGCTCGATGCGCGCAACGTCGCGCAGCCTGACCAGCGAGCCGTTGGCGGTATTGGCCCGCACGACGATATCGCCGAACTCCTTGGGATCGCTCAGCCTGCCGATGGCGTTGACCTGCATCTCGAAGGCAGTGCCGGCCGGAGCCGGCGATTGCCCGATCTTGCCGGCCGCCACCTGGACGTTCTGCTCGGCGACGGCGTTCTGCACGTCGACGGCAGTAATGCCGAGATTGGCTAGCTTGTCGGGGTCGAGCCAGATGCGCATCGAATAGCGCCGCTCACCGAAGATCTGCACGTCGCCGACGCCGGGCAGGCGCTTCAGCGGATCGACCACCTGCAAGTAGGCGAGATTGCTCAGCGCGACCGGGTTGACGGAACCGTCCGGCGAGGTGAGGTCGACGATCAGGACGAAGTTCGGGTTCTGCTTCTTGATCGTCACGCCGCCCTGATTGACGATGGCCGGCAATGAGGAAGCCGCCTGCGAAACGCGGTTCTGGACGTCGACGGCCGCCGTGCTCAGATCGTAGCCGACGTCGAAGGTGATGGTGATCGTCGAGGAGCCGTCATTGGAGCTCGACGACGACATATAGGTCATCCCCTGGACGCCGTTGATCTGCTGTTCGAGCGGCGTCGTCACCGTGTCGGCGACGACCTGCGCGCTGGCGCCCGGGTAATGGGCGCTGACCACGACCTGGGGCGGCGTGATGTCGGGAAACTGCGAGACGGGCAGGAGGAAATAACAGATCGCTCCGGCGAGCACCATGATGATGGCGATCGCCGACGCAAAGATCGGACGATGAATGAAGAAGTTTACCATGAGATGCACGCCTCGCCCGATGCTCTGGCCCGGCCAAACGCCCTGGCCACCCTGGACAGCCGCCGGCTGCGCGTTGAGCCGGAATCTTCGAGAAAGCCGAAATCTTCCACAAGGCGGCGCGGCGCATTGCGGCGCTCGGCCTGCTCATCCGCCAGCGCACGCAGCATCGCCTCGAACGACCGCGGGTCGACGCGGTCGGCCTTCATCAGCATGCGGATCATCGGGTCCCTCACGACTTCATCGATCGTCAGATCATTGCGCTGCGACATCGAAGCGGCTCCTGGTTTTTGGCGATCCGCGGTAAGCCGCGGATCGGGTGTTTTCTTGCTCGCCGGCCGAGGCCGTGAGGTGCGGTTCGTCCCCTTGCCGATCGGGGCGGGGTTGATGGCCGGCACTTGCGAGTTTGACATGATGCAATGCGGGTGTTACAGGTAAGTAACATCTCTAACGTTACAGACCGGTAACACCCTAGTCAAGAGGTGCACCGAGGGAATTTCGGGAAACGCAATCACGGAGGTTTTGATGACAGACGGTGTTGTGGAGCGTGTTCGCCCCCGGGACAGGATCCTGGAGACGGCACGGGACATGTTTCACAAGCATGGCATTCGCGGCGTCGGCATCGACGCCATTACCGAGGCCGCCGGCACCAACAAGATGACGCTCTACCGGCATTTCGAGTCCAAGGACGACCTGATCATCGAATGTCTGCGGGCGACCGCTTGCAGCGCCAACGCGATGTGGGAAAAGTTCGAGGCCGAGAATCCGGGCGACAAGCTGGCGCAGCTACATGCCTGGGTCCGGATGGCGGCCGATTGCCTGATGTCGGATCGTCGCGGTTGCGACATGGCCAACGCCGCCATCGAGCTGAGCGAGGCCGATCATCCGGCAAGGCAAGTGATCAAGGAACTCAAGGAAGCGCAGCGCGAGCGGCTGGTCTCGCTGTGTCGCGATGCCGGCATCGGACAGGCCGAGCTTCTTGCGGACACGCTGTCGCTGTTGCTCGAGGGCGCCCGCGTCAGCCTGCAAAGCGTCGGCGCCGAGGGCCCGAGCGCGCAGTTCGTCCGCATGGCGGAAGGCCTGATCACGTCTTTCAGGGCCAGATAGTCTCGCAAGCGGCGAAACGATACGTGGCGTTTCGATTGCGGGCCGCGCCGCCGGGTGATGTCTCGTCCCATTGCGATGTGCCATCTCGCGTCTCCTGTGCCGATCCTCCGCACCATGGCCGGCGCGGCGTTGATTGCTGGTCGTGAGGCAGGATAGGGCCGCCGGCGAACCGGTGAGAGTGACAAGTGTGACAGGATTCTGCCCGACAAGCCGCGGCGGTCGCAGCGAAGCTCATCGATCCGCGGATCAGCAAACGTGTCCGGTGCTGTCCCGACCGCAAGCATTGGCCGCTATCCCGGAGCTGGAACAAAAAAAGCCCGCTGCCGGAAGGAGGTGGCAGCGGGCTCGATTTCGAATACGGCACGGGAGGAGGTGTACCGCACTCAGCGTCGGCATCGCATCTGGGAGGAGTAGATGGCCGACACCTGCGAAACTATCGATTGCCCAATGATTCGGCAACCACAAAAGTTGCATAGGTGATGTGCAGATTTGCGGTATCAACCGAATTTTAACGATCGAGGCCCGAGCGACCATCGCCTCGCGCGACATCACTGCACCGGGACATTTTCCTTGAAGATCAGGCGCGGCTCGATGAATTTCCGCGTCAGATAGGGCGCCGACGAGGCGATCGAGCCGAGCAGGCGAATGACCGACTGTTCGGCGATCAGCCGCGCATTCTGGTCGATGACGACGTCGAGCAGATCGTCGACGAGGTAGCCGCGCGTCTCGCGCGTCAGATCATGGCAGATGAACACCGGCTTCGTCTGCGGCCTGACTTCGAGCAATGCTTTTGCCACGCCCGAGCGCCCGGCGCCGATACAGTAGATGCCGAGCAGCTCCGGCTCGCTGTGCAGCGCCTTCATGGTCGCGGTATAACTGGCCTCCGGCTCATCGTTGATCTCAACGGCGCTTGTGACCGTCAGGTTGGGGAACTCCTCGCCGAGCACGGAGCGAAAGCCCATCTCGCGTTCCTCATGGCCGCGGTAGGAGCGTGAACCGACGACCATCGCCAGATGGCCCTGGCGGCCGCCGAGGAACCGTCCCATCAGCAGCGCCGCCGTACGGCCGGCCACCCGGTTGTCGATGCCGACATAGGCCGAGCGGGGCGCGCCAGGAACATCGGACACCAGTGTGACCAGGCGGATGCCGGCCTCGACGATCTCGCGCAAGATGTTGCGCGTTCTCGGGTGATCGATGGCAATGACGCCGACACCGTTCGCCTTGAGCGAGAGGTTTTCGACGGCCGCCTGCAAGGCACTCGGCGAGATGCCGGCGAGCTTGTGGATGCGGCAGGAGGCGACCAGCGGCAGGCGCGCCGCATAATCCTCGATGTGCCTGGCCAGATCGGCCATGAAGGCATTGCTGCCTATCGGCAGGAAGAATTCGAGATGCGCCGGCCGCGACGGCAACGCGACCTGGTCGACGACCGGCAGATAGCCGAGCTGCTTGGCCGCCTCCATCACGCGCTGCCGGTTGGCGGCACTGGCCCCCGGCCGGTTGTTGAGCACGCGGTCGACCGTCGCGGTCGACAGGCCGCAGCTCCTGGCAATATCCGAAACGGTGGCTTTCATGTCGCAACCATGTGGCGATGCGATCCAGTGCCTCGACGATCAGCCCGACCCCCGGCTGCTCAGCCGGGCCGTTGCGTGCCCTCGACCAGCGCGTCATGGATCTCCTTGTCCGACATGCCGGTGATGACGCGTTCGACTTCGGCGACGCTGGTCTTCTTCGGGTCAATATCGTCGGCGACCACCTTACCGCGGCGCATGACGACGATGCGGTCGACCACCTGGAAGACATGATGGATGTTGTGGGCGATGAAGATGCAGGAATGGCCGGAATCGCGGGCGCTGCGCACGAAGCTCAGCACGCCTTGCGTTTCGGCGACGCCGAGATTGTTGGTCGGCTCGTCGAGGATGATGAGGTCGCTGTCGAAATGCATGGCGCGCGCAATCGCCACCGCCTGCCGCTCGCCACCGGAGAGCGAGCCGATCGGCGTCGTCGGCGGGATGTTCTTCGAGATGCCGACCTGCTTGAGCAGGTCGCGGGCAACCACGTTCATTGCCTCCTGGTCCATCCGATTGAGGAAGCGCGGCGGCTTGATCGGCTCGCGCCCGAGAAACAGGTTGCGGGCGATCGACAGCTGCGTCACTAGCGCCGAGTCCTGGTAGATCGTCTCGATGCCATGCGCGATGGCGTCGCTGGTAGTGCGCAAATTCACCTTCTTGCCGCGGATGAAGATATCGCCGCTGGTCAGCGGGACCGCGCCCGACAGCACTTTGATCAGCGTCGACTTGCCGGCGCCGTTGTCGCCGAGCAGGCCGACGATCTCCCTTTCGTTGACATGGAAATTGGCATCAACCAGCGCCTGCACGCGGCCATAGGACTTGCGGATATTTTCCATGCGGACAAGCGGTTCGGCCATGGTTCAAGTCCCTGCCTGATGCCGGCGTTCCAGCCATGAATGGAGCGCCATCATGCCGAGGATGATGGCGCCGATGAAAATATTATAGGCAAGGCCCGGCACACCGATCAGCACGATGCCGTTGCGCATCACGCGCAGGATCAGGATACCGAGCACCGTGCCGATGATTGTGCCGCGCCCGCCTGTCAGCGCCGTGCCGCCGATCACCACCATGGCGATGACTTCGAGCTCGTAGCCGGTGCCGCTGTTGGGGTTGGCCGCCGAGGTGCGCAGCGAGGAGATGACCCCGGCAAGCGAGGCCAGGATCGACGACAGGATGAACAGGCCGATCTTGACACCGCTGACATTGACGCCGCGCGCCCTTGCAGCACTCGGGTTGCCGCCGGCCGCCTGGATCCAGTTGCCTGTCCGGCTCTGCGTCAGCACGTAACCGAGCGCGATTGCGGCGGCGATGAACCAGAACAGCGACATGTAGATACGGAACGGCCCGATGAAGAAATCGCCGACCAGCGCTTCCGCCAGCCAGCTGCCCTCGGCGCTCCAGGTCCGCTGCGGAAACCCGTTGGTGACGAACAAAGCGGTGCCGCGCACCACCAGCAGCATGCCCAGCGTCACCAGGAAGGACGGGATCTTGAGCTGCGTCACGAACCAGCCATTGACCAGTCCAATGAACGCAGCGACCACCAGCGCAATGACGAAAGCGGCTTCCAGCGAGGCGACGCCGCTGTTGAACAACGTCCACATCAGGACCGGCGAGAAGCCGAACACCGAGCCGACCGAGAGGTCGAATTCGCCTGATGTCATCAACAGCGTCATCGCCAGCGCGATCAGCCCGAGCTCGACCGTGAAGGCCAGCGTGTTCGAGATGTTTTGCGGCGACAGGAAGTCGTGGTTGATGCCCCAGAACACAGCGATCTCGACGACGAGCAGCACGAACGGCCCGAACTCGGGCCGCGCGATCGAGCGTTGGATAAGAGAACGATTTTCCACCTTGGACCCGCGATAGGATTGGATTTGGCCGCGACCGCAACCGGCTTCGGCGGAATGATGAGACGGTCACGGCCGCAGAAGCGGCCGTGACCAACTCGATCGCGGATTTATTTGCCGGACAGGATCTTGTCGTAGACTGCCGCGGTGTCCTTCTCGTAGAGCGCGCCGGTGATCACGTCGAAGCCGGGCGGAATACCGCTCGCCGCCATGTTGGCGAGCGAGAGCGCGACGTAGCTGGTCGCCTGCGGATCCTGCCACTGCGCGGCATTGACGTAGCCGTTCAGCACTTCCTGGGTGGTGTCGAGCGAGTTGCCCCAGCCGACGACCGGGATTTCGCCCGGCTTGACGCCGACCTGGTCGAACACCCGCTTGATCGAACCGGTGACAAGGTCGCCGAGGCCGATAACCGCCTTGACCTTGGCCCTGTTGGCGGTGAGGTAATCGACCATGCGGTTGATCACTTCGGCCTGGTCGAGCGTCGCTTCGGTGATTTCGTAGGTGATGCCGAGCGGCTCGAACACGCTCTTGATGCCTTCCTCTTCCTGGACGCCATAGGTGGCACCGGGAATTTCGACCGGCATCCAGACGAAGTCGCCCTTCTTCACAAGGCCCTTGTCGACCAGATACTGCGCCCAATGTTTGCCGAAGGTGACGTTGTCGCCGCCGACATAGGCGTTGAAGTCCGCCTTCGGGTCGGGCGTGTTGAAGTTGATGATCGGGATGTTCGCCGCCCGCGCTTCCTTGGCGATCTCGACAAGGCTGCCCGGATCAGGGCTGGTCGTGGTGATGCCGTCGGCCTTGGCCGAAATCGCGGCGCGAACAGCCTCCTGCTGCGACGCCACGTCGCCATTATGGAACGACGTGTTGACGGTGTTGCCGGTGTCCGCCGCCCATTGCTTGGCGCCGGCAAGGAAGTAGGTCCAGACCGGATCGGCCGGGCCGCCATGCGAAATCCAGTAGAACGTCTTGGCCTGTGCCGCGGCCGGAATGGCCAGGGCCACCACCAAGCCAAGTACAAGCAGTCTTAGCCTCGTCAGCATTTGATTTCCTCCCATTTGAACCGAACTCCTCCTCCGACGACGATCGCGGCCAAAAACCGTGCGCGGCCAAAGCCGTGATCGCATTTGCCAGCGTCGACCTGGGCGCATTAGAGCATTCCCTTTTTCGATCGATGGCAAGCCTCGATTGCCAATGGACGTTGGCGCAAGGCACCGCGCCATCAGCAATCCCATCAGATTGCATCAGTTTGGCTGATATTTTCCAGGCGGGCGACGATCGGCCTTGCGACCGTCATGCAATGCTGCGCGGCGGCGCGCCGAGCACGGATTGCTCTAGGTCGATAAGCGTCCCGGTCATCAGCCCGGAGGCGTCGCTGAGCAGGAACAGCGTTAGCTGGGCGACTTCGTCCATGGTCAGCAATCGACCAAGCGGCAGGCCGGCGGCGGCAATCTTTGCCCAGTTTTCGCCCTTGCCCAGCGTGCGCGCCTGCATCTCTTGTTCGGCCGGCGTCGCTACCCAGCCCATGTTGATGCCGTTGACGCGGATGCGATCGGAAAGATGCGCGTTGGCAATGTTTCTGGTCAGCGTCGAAAGCGCGCCCTTGGTTGCGGAATAGATGGCAAGGTCCGGCGCACCGCAATGCGCATTCACCGACAGTATGTTGACGATGGCCCCCGCCGCCCGCCGTGTCTTCATGTCGGCTACGGCCGCCTGCATGAGGAAGAACGGCGCGCGCGCATTGACGGAAAACAACCTGTCCCAGTCGTCGATTGTGCCAGTTTCCAGCGAGGCCCGGTCGGTGAGGGCCGCGGCGTTCACCAGACAATCGATGCGGCCGAGTCTTTTGATCGCTTCCGCCATGACAGCTGCAGGCGCGGCCGGATCTCCAAGGTCGGCCTGGATGAAGACGACGGGCCGGCTTGGTCGTGAAAGCTCTTCGGCGATGCGTCTGCCACGCTCGGCATTGCGGCCGACAATGGCGATCCCTTCGCCGCCGTCGGCTGAGGCCAGCCGGGCGATGGTCTCGCCAAGCCCTTGCGTTCCGCCGGTAACGACAAGGGTCTTGCCCTCAAGAGCGACGATCAATGGACTCTCCCGAATGCCGACGAGCAGGTAATTTCCAATCAGAGAATTCTAGAATCTATCGGATGTTAGGCTGGGGGACTAGATGAGGTCGGCCCTGGCGAGGTCGCGCATCAGGTGGCTGGCGCCGTAGGTCCAGTGTGGGCAGTCGGGTGACAGCCGCACGCGGTTGACCAAGGCGCCGAATTTCTCCGACGAGATGGTGACGATGTCGCCGACTTTGTGGGTAAAGCCCTTGCCTGTTTCGCCGCGATCCTTCGACGGCACGAACATCGTGCCGAGATAGAGCGCCAGCCCGTCGGGGTATTGATGATGCGGCCCCATGGCGGCGGCGACCAACTCTTCCGGCGAGCGGCTGATCTCGGCCATCGAACTGGCGCCCTCCAGCGAGAACCCATCCTCGCCCTCGACCTTCAGGCGTACGATCGCCTGTTTTACGTCGCCAATGGAAAATGTCTCATCGAACAGCCGGATAAAGGGGCCAAGTGCTGCCGAAGCGTTGTTGTCCTTGGCTTTGCCGAGCAGCAGCGCCGAGCGCCCCTCGACGTCGCGCAGATTGACGTCGTTGCCGATCGTCGCCCCGACAATCCTGCCGCTGCTGGCGGCAATCATGGCGATCTCCGGCTCCGGATTGTTCCATGTCGAAACCGGATGCAGGCCGACATCGGCGCCGAAGCCGACCGAGGCCATCGGCTGGCACTTGGTGAAGATCTCGGCATCGGGGCCGATGCCGACTTCCAGATATTGCGACCAGGCGCCGCGCGCTATCAGCTTGGCCTTGATCTCCATCGCTTCCGGCGAGCCGGGCTTGAGCTTCGACAGATCGTGGCCGATCAGCCCGGCGATGTCGGCGCGAATGGCGTCGGCCTTTTCCGCCGAACCGCGCGCCTGCTCCTCGATCACCCGTTCGAGCAGACTGACGACAAAGGTGACGCCAGACGCTTTGATCGCCTGCAGGTCGACGGGGGACAGCAGGTACGGTTTCCCCGGATCGCGCGCTGTCTCGAAACTGTTGGCGGCAATGGCATCGAGCGGGCCGATCGGCCTCCCATTGGCCGAGCGGACGTGCCTCGCCGGGTCCGGCAATTCGCAAACGTCGCGCACGGTCGGTGCCACATTTGACGTGATGTCGAAGACCGTGCCGTCACGCACCGTGACCACCAGCGGATGGGAAGCATCGCTCGCCCTGGCGCGGCCCACGAAGAGGCCTTCGGCGGGCAAATGTGTGGCGTTCGTCATGGCTTACATTTCCTGTTGGCTTGTCCTTCGGCCGCGGCACTTTCAACAAATTCCCGCCAAAGGTCTATCCCGCTTGCAGGGCGAGCTTTGTCAATTCTTTCAAGCGGTCTTCGCATCGCTGGACCTTGATCGAGCCTGACGTGCGCCAACGGCGACGGAAAACGCTCTTTCAAAATAATGAAACCGTCGCTAGGGTTTTCACCTACTGAAATCTCCAGGTGACGCTTGCCCGTACGGTTTTCCGATCCAATCTGGCAGAAGCCGCGGACAGCCACCGCGTTCCAGTCGCTTTTTCCCGCCGGCCAATGCGTCGATGTCGTTATCGTCGGCGGCGGTATCATGGGGCTGTCGACAGCCTTGCACGCTGCCCGGTTCGGCCTTGCCGTCCAGGTGCTGGAGGCCGGCGAAATTGGCAATGGCGCATCCGGCCTGAACGGCGGTCAGGTCATTCCCGGCCTGAAATACGATCCGGATTGGCTGCTGGAGCATTTTGGTCTCGAACGCGGCGAAGCGCTCGTCAACTTTGCCGCCTCGACCGCTGACACCGTCTTCGAATTGATCCGCGACGAAAGACTGGCGGTGCCGTTCGTCCGCAATGGCTGGATCCAGGCGGCGCATACCGAGACCGCGCTGAAAGCGGCGGCAAGCCGGGATCGGCAGTGGCGGGCGCGCGGCGCCGATGTCCGGCTGCTGAGCGCGACGGAGATCGCGACGATGACCGGCGCGCAAGGCTATCTCGGCGGCTGGCTCGATCGCCGCGCCGGTGTCATCGATCCGCTCGCCTACACGTCGGAACTGGCGCGCGTCGCTGTAGCGGCGGGCGTGAAAATCGCCGAACGCCAGAACGTGATGCAGATCAGCCAGAATGCTGGCATTTGGCACGTTTCTACAGAAAGCGGCGCCGAACTCAAGGCCAAGGCGATTGTCCTGGCGACCAACGCCTATACGGGCGGCCTGCTTCCCGGCCTCGCCGAGACGATCGTCCCGCTGCATTCCTTCCAGATCGCGACAGCACCGCTATCGTCCAATCTCGCGGCGGCTATCCTGCCGGAAGGGCAGGCAGTGTCGGATTCGCGCCGCATCCTCGTCTATTACCGCAAGAGTGCCGATGGCCGGCTGGTGCTCGGCGGACGCGGCCGCATGGCCTTGCCGAACGGCCCGGCCGACTGGGCGCATCTGGAGCGCGCGCTGCTGCGGCTTTATCCGGCGCTGTCAGACATTGCCATTGAAAAGCGGTGGTTCGGCCGGGTGGCAATGACGCCGGACCATCTCCCGCATATCCACGAGCCAGAGAAGGGTCTGCTGGCGGTCGTCGGTTGCCAGGGCCGCGGCATCGGCCTGATGACCGCGCTTGGCGAGCGCATCGCCTCCTACCTGTCGAGCGGCGACACCAGGCAATTGCCGTTCCCGGTCTCGCCGATCCGGCCGATTCCGTTTCATGCGTTTCGGCAGGTCGGCGTCGCCGCGACGATCGCCTGGTACCGGATGCTGGACGCGTTCGAACGCTGACGTTCATGCCCAAGCATGAAACAGCTTGACAATTTCACAAATATGAAAAAAGCTTAATCGATTTCAAATTTCGATGGACAGCCGATGTCGACCATCGTCGTAACTCAGTTGCTGCCGGAAACCCGGTCTTCGCCGGCCTTCCGCTTCGCCATGCTGCTGCCCGGCGGGCTGGTCACCTTCTTGCTGATCCTTTTCGCCCTTGGCCTGGTGTTCTTTCTCGCCTTTCGCGGCAATGACGGCTCGCTGCTGGGGGCTGGTTTCACCCTTGCGAATTTCGTCACTGTGGCCACCGATCCGCTGTACTGGACGGTGACGCTGCGCTCGCTGGGTATCGCCGGCCTGGTGACGCTGGCAACCGTCGTCACCGCCTATCCCGTTGCCTACTATCTGGCTTTCCATGCCGGGCGGTGGCGCGGGCTGCTGTTGTTCCTGCTGACCCTGCCGTTCTGGACCAGCTATCTGCTGCGCGTCTTCGCCTGGAAGATCGTGCTTGCCTATAATGGCGTGCTGAACTCGGCGCTGATCGAAAGCGGCATCTGGTCGGAGCCGACATTGGCCTTCCTTAATACGCCGGCAGCGGTCGTCGTCACGCTTGCCCACGCTTATGCGCCGTTCGCGATCCTGCCCATCTATGTGGCGCTGGACACGATCCCGAAATCGCTGCTCGAAGCTGCTTCCGATCTCGGCGCAAAACCGTTCACCAGCTTCCGTCGCATCGTGCTGCCCAATTCGATGCCGGGCGTGCTGGCGGCTGCTCTCGTCGTCTTCGTGCCGACCGTCGGCGATTATGTGACGCCGGCGCTGGTCGGCGGCCCTGCCAGTACAATGATCGGCACACTGATCCAGGCCGAGTTCGGCAAGGCCAATGACTGGCCGTTCGGCGCCGCACTCGCCGTCGCCGTCATGCTGGTCATTCTCGCCGTGGTGCTGGTGGTGCGCTTCGCCGACCGCCGATACGGCAGCCGCACATGAACACGGCGCGTATCGATGCAAGGCAGGGCAGCGGCTGGCTGGGTGTCTATGTCCTTGCCTATCTGGTGTTCCTGTATCTGCCGATACTGCTGATCCCGCTGTTTTCATTCAACAATTCGATCCAGGCGGCATTTCCGCTGCAAGGCTTCACGCTTGAGTGGTACGGCACACTTTACGGCAATTCGGCGCTGTCCGGTGCGCTTGCCACCAGCCTCGTCATCGGCGCCATTGCCGCCACCGGCGCAACACTCTGCGGCATTACCGTGTCCTATATGGACCTCTACGGTCGCTCGCCGCTGGCCGCCACGATCAGTGCCATTGCGCGGCTGCCGATCCTGATCCCCGGCGTCATCGTCGGCATCTCGCTGTTGATCCTGGTCAATCTCGCCGGTTTCGGGCCGTCGCGCATTGCCATTGTGCTCGGCCATGTATTGGTGGCGCTGCCGACGACGGTGGTGGTCATGCGCAGCCGCTTCGCCGCCATCCCGAAGACCATCCGTGAGGCAGCGCTCGACCTCGGCGCCTCGGACTGGACGACCTTCAGACGGGTGATGCTGCCGCTCAGCCTGCCCGCCATTATTTCGGCGTTCATGCTGGCCTTCCTGACCTCGTTCGACGAGTTCATCGTCGCCTTCTTCCTTGCCGGCACCGAGCCGACGCTGCCGCTTTATATCTGGAGCCAGCTGCGCTTCCCGAAATCGCTGCCGACCGTCATGGCGCTCGGCACGGCGATCCTGGCCGTGTCGTTCGTCATCGCCGCACTCGCCGAAATCCTGCGCCATCGCGGGCTTGCCGCCACCCGGCGGCCAGCGCCCGCCAGCCTGTCAAAACCAGAAGAAACCGAAAGAGGAGAACTGCAATGGCATTCGACCTGAAATCGATAACGGCAAAGACAACGAAAACCGGACTGGCTGCTTTCGCGCTGGCGCTTGCGTCGACTGTCGCCTTTGCCGGCGACAAGCTGCAATATTTCACCTGGTCGGGCTATGAACTGCCCGACTTCAACAAGAGCTTCCTCGCCGCGCACCCCGATGGTGTCGAAGCCTCGATGTTCGGCGACGACGATGACGCCTTCACCAAGGTCAAGGCCGGCTTCCGCCCCGATGTCGCGCACCCTTGCTATGACAAGGTGGCGCGCTGGAACAAGGAAGGCCTGCTGCAGCCGATCGACACCAAGCGCATCAAGAACTGGGATTCGATCTTCCCGGTCTTCAAGAACCTGCCCGACCTGCAGGCCGGCGACGGCCAAGGTCTGGATGGTGCCGTGGGACTGGGGCAATACCTCGATCCTCTACCGCACCGATCTGGTGAAGAACCCGCAAGCCAGCTGGAACCTGCTCTGGGACAAGCAATATGCCGGGCGCATGGCGACCATCGATGCCGTCCACGACACACCGGTGGTGGCGGCCCTTCTGGCCGGCGTCAATCCATTCGACATGACACCGGAACAGATGGACAAGGTGGCGGAAAAACTGCGCGAGCAGCGCCCGCTGCTCTCGAACTACACCACCGACATGACCTCGGTCGAACAGGCACTGGCGAGCGGCCAGCTGGTCGCGGCCATGACCTGGAACGCCTCGGCCACCTCGCTGAAGAAGCAGGGCGTGCCTGTAGAGTTCATGAAGCCGAAGGAAGGCATGCTGACCTGGGCTTGCGGCTTCGTCATGCTCAAGGACGCCAAGAACGTCGATCTTGCTTATGACTTCATCAACAGCCGGCTGGAAACGGATTCCGGAAAGTATCTGATCCAGGCCTACGGCTATGGCAGCTCGACCAGCTCGGCTTTCGCCGCCGTGCCGAAGGAGGAGTTGGAGAAACTGCAGCTGCCTTCCGATCCCGAGGTGATGCTGAAGACCACGATCTTCACCGGGCCGATGAAACAGAATGACGAACTCGCCAAGATGTTCGAGAAGGTCAAGGCAGGCGGCTGAGTTCGCTCTTCCTTCTCCCCTTGCGGGAGGAGGTGTCGCCGAAGGCGACGGATGAGGGGTGTTCCAGATGGCACCGACAGCACTCCGGCCAACACCCCTCATCCGTCTCGGCGCTTCGCGCCGATCCACCTTCTCCCACAAGGGGAGAAGGGAAAACCTAACCAAACAAGGACGAACGAATGGACATGCTGGACGAAGCGGCTGAGAAGCCGAAGGACGACGCCGACGTCAGGGTCGGCCGGCGCGTGCGAGCGCTCAGGCTGGAGCGCAATCTCTCGCTGGCCGAACTTGCCGCCAAGGCCGGTGTCTCGATAGGTGCGCTAAGCCAGATCGAGCGCGGCATGTCGTCATTGCGGGTCCGCGTGATTTGGCCGCTCGCCGCCGCACTCGACATCGAGCCGTCGGCGCTGATCGCCGACGGCAATGATGTCGGCAACGACCTCTATTGCGTGCGCGCCAACAGCCGGCGGCAGATCCCGGTAAAATCGGAAGGCATCGCCAAGGCGCTGCTGTCGCCGCCGGCCGCCACGCTGACCGGCATGCTGGTGACCGTTGACGCCGGTGGCGGCACCGCCGAAGCTTACGCCCATGCCGGCCATGAATTCGGCTTCGTCCTGTCGGGCGAGGTCGAGCTGGTGGTCGATTCGACCAGATACGGGCTGAAGGCCGGCGACAGCTTCGCCTTCAGGAGCACGTTGCTGCATGCCTTCCGCAATCCGGGCAGCGAGCGCTGCCAGATCCTGTGGGTCAACACCACCAAGCCGTCCGAGGTTCGCGATGGCGCCTGATCCTCTCGTCCGGCTGGACAAGGTCTCCAAGATTTTCCCCGGCGGCATCGTCGGGCTCGACGCCGTCGATCTTGACATTGCCCGCGGCGAGTTCCTGACCTTGCTCGGACCGTCCGGCTGCGGCAAGACCACCAGCCTGCGTGTCATCGCCGGCTTCGAGAGCCCGTCGAACGGCAAGGTCCTGCTCGAAGGCCGCGACATCACGGCGCTCAGGCCCTTCGCCCGTCCTGTCAATACCGTGTTCCAGGACTACGCGCTGTTCCCACACATGAACGTTGCCGAAAATGTCGGCTTCGGCCTGTCGCTGCGCAAGCTCTCCGGTGCCGAACAGGCAAAGCGCGTCGGCGCAGCGCTCGACATGGTCGGCCTTGCCGAGAAGCCCCGCGCCCGCGTGTCCGAATTGTCGGGTGGCCAGCGCCAGCGCGTCGCACTTGCCCGCGCGATCGTCTGCGAGCCGCGTGTGCTGCTGCTCGACGAGCCGCTGTCGGCGCTCGACGCGCATCTGCGCGAGCAGATGCAGGTCGAACTGAAGCGACTGCAGTCGCGGCTCGGCACCACTTTCGTCATGGTCACGCACGACCAGACCGAGGCGCTGTCGATCTCAGACCGCATTGTCGTCATGAACAAGGGCCGCATAGAGCAGATTGCGCCGCCGGCGACCGTTTACGATCGACCCGCCACCAAATTCGTCGCCAGCTTCATCGGCACCATGAACCTTCTGCAGTCGCGCTTTGTCGGCCGTGACGGCGAGCGCTTGCGGTTCATCGCCGGCGCTCTGCCGCTGGAAGCGATTTCGGATAAAGGCGAGCTGCCTGGCGAGGGCACGGTGCGCACCATCGGCGTGCGTCCGGAGGACCTTTTGGCCACGACCGAGGCGGCGGCCGGTACTGCACCGGTGCGGGTGAACAGCATCGTCTTTCACGGCCGCACCTTGCGCCTTCATGCAGAGTTGGGGCAGGGGACACAGGTGGTGATCGACGCGCCGCGCCGGACAGAGGGTTTTCAATTCAGCGTCGGCGACGTGGCGCATATCAGCCTGCGCCGTGGTGCCAACTGCCCTATGCTGCCTAGCTAGTCTCACTCATTTCCAGAAAACCGGAGCACGGCCCATGAGCAATCATCTCAATTTTTTCATCGGCGGCAAATGGGTCGGCCCCGTGGTTCCGGCAACGCTGGATGTGATCGATCCGTCCACTGAAGAGGCCTACACCAAAATCTCGGTCGGCTCGAAAGCCGATGTCGACAAGGCCGTGGCTGCAGCCAAGGCGGCATTCCCGGCCTTTTCGCAAACGACCAAGGCCGAGCGCCTGAAGCTGCTGAAGCGTATCCTCGAAATCTACAATGAGCGCTACGAGGACATCGCCCAGGCGGTTAGCCAGGAAATGGGCGCGCCGATCAGGTGGGCGCGCGAGGCGCAGGCCTGGGCGGGCAGGGCGCATATGGAAGCCACTATCAAGGCGCTGGAGGATTACGAATTCCGCGAGAAGCGCGGCACCACCATGGTGGTCAAGGAGCCGATCGGCGTCTGCGCGCTGATTACACCGTGGAACTGGCCGCTCAACCAGATAGTCTGCAAGGTGGCGCCGGCCATCGCCGCCGGCTGCACCGTCGTTTTAAAGCCTTCCGAAATCGCGCCGATCAGCGGCATCATCTTTTCCGAGGTGATGGACGCCGCCGGCACGCCGAAGGGCGTCTACAATATGGTGAATGGCACTGGTCCGGATGTCGGCCAGGTCATGGCTGGCCATCCCGACGTAGACATGGTCTCGTTCACCGGGTCGACCCGGGCCGGCATCATTGTCGCCAAGACGGCGGCCGAGACGGTCAAGCGCGTGGCGCAGGAACTCGGCGGCAAATCGGCCAACATCGTGCTGCCCGACGCTGACTTCGAGACGGCGGTGCGCAAGGGTGTCAACGCCTGCTTCGGCAATAGCGGCCAGTCTTGCGATGCGCCGACCCGCATGCTGGTGCCGGCCGCCCGTCACGACGAGGCGCTGACGATCGCCAGGAAGGCCGCCGAACGGCACAAGGTCGGCGACCCGCGCTCGGAGGAGACCAAGCTCGGGCCGGTGGTCAGCAACATCCAGTTCGACAAGATCCAGCGGTTGATCGAGGCCGGTATCGCCGAGGGTGCGACGCTGGTCACCGGCGGCCCCGGCCGGCCGGAACACCTCAACCGTGGCTATTATGTGCGACCGACCGTTTTCGGCCACGTCAGGCCTGGCATGACCATCGAGAAGGAGGAGATTTTCGGGCCGGTCCTGTCGGTCATCTCCTACGATGACGATGATGATGCGGTGAAGATCGCCAACGACACCGTCTATGGCCTGGCTGCCTATGTGCAGTCCGGGGATATCGACCACGCCCGCAAGATTGCCAGCCGCCTGCGTGCCGGGCAGGTGTCGATCAACTATCCGGAATGGGATACGTTTGCGCCCTTCGGCGGCTACAAGCAGTCCGGCAACGGCCGCGAATACGCCGGCTGGGCGATCCACGATTTCCTCGAGATCAAGGGCATCATCGGCTACGGCGTCTGAGCGTTCAACATTGGCATTACGCCAACGTCAAGTTTGTTGCGAGCGTTGGTGCCTCGGCACCGGCGTTCGGTTGAACGGCCACGACGGCTCCGTGGCCGCAATGTGAGTGCGAAGCAGGGTCGCCTCAGATCGTCTTGAGATAGCCGGCCAACTGATCCGCCACCGTGCCCCAGCCGTCGTGAAAGCCCATCTCCTCGTGACAAGCGTGAAAATCGCCGACGGCCGGCGAGGCCGCTGGAAAAGTCAGAGGCGCGGTTTTAGGGTGCCGCTAGATTCGACCGGTCCGAGGATCCGTTTTGACGATCACCATGTACGGCATTACCAATTGCGATACGGTCAAGAAGGCGCGTTCCTGGCTGGCGAGCCATGATGTTGCCTATCGCTTTCACGACTACAGGGCAGACGGGCTTGAAGCGGATCGGCTGAACGGCTGGTCAGGCAAGGTCGGCTGGGAAATCCTGCTCAACAAGGCGAGCACAACGTTCCGTGAACTGTCGGACGAGGACAGACTGGGCTTGGACGAGAACAAGGCCAAGGCGCTTATGCTGGCCAAACCGACGATGATCAAGCGTCCGGTGCTGGAACTTGGCGACAGGGTTCTCGTTGGCTTCAAGCCTGATGTTTATCAGCAGGCGGTGAGTGGGAAATAGGACCGACCCGCCATGATCCGTCGCGTCCCCCTCTGTCCTGCCGGACATCTCCCCCACAAGGGTGGAGATTGGCAGCTTCGGCGCTCCGCTCACCACTGCAACCTTGGATATTGGCGATAGCCGGCGACATGCCGCCTGCCTGCATATTGATCGTATCAAACGCTTGTGGTTTTCCCACGCAAATAGCTCGCCAGCGCCACCGCGTTATTGTGCTTCTCGTCATGCGCGCCGTAGAGCAGCGTCACCCGGCCTTTGTCGAGCAGAGCGCATAGCTGGCCGACCGCCTCGCCGTTCCGGTCGAGCTCATCGCGGTATCGCCGCTGGAACTCCGCCCAGCGCGCCGGCTCATGGCCGAACCATTTGCGCAACGCAGTGCTTGGCGCGATGTCCCTTAGCCATAGCGTCAGCGCCGCGTCCTCTTTGCGGACGCCGCGAGGCCATATGCGGTCGACGAGCACCCGCTGCCCGTCATCGGGCGCCGGCGGCTCATAGATGCGCTTGACCGCGAGCTCCATTGCCAACTCCGCATGGGCCAGCAGGCGCCGCTGCTTGCTGGCCTTCGCTTAAAGATCCCGGGCCTAAACCCACTCGCCCTTGCGCATCACCGGCACGCGGCTGCCGTCCTTATGGACGCCGTCTATGTCGATCTTGTCCGAGCCGATCATCCAATCGATGTGGATGAAACTCTTGTTGCCGCCGCGTGCCGCGATCTCGTCCTGGCCGAGCGAGGCGCCGTCGACGAAGCACTTCGAATAGCACTGGCCGAGCGCGATGTGGCAGGCGGCGTTCTCGTCGAACAGCGTGTTGAAAAACAGCAGCCCGCTTTTGGCGATCGGCGAGGAATGCGGCACCAGCGCCACCTCGCCGAGACGGCGCGAGCCTTCGTCGGTATCGAGCACCTTTTGCAGCACATCCTCGCCCTTCGTGGCCTTGGCCTCGACAATGCGGCCCACCTCGAAACGCACCGCAATGCCATCGATCAGGGTGCCCTGATAGGACAGCGGCTTGGTGCTGGTGACATGGCCTTCGACGCGCCTTGCATGCGGCGTGGTGAAAACCTCTTCGGTCGGGATGTTGGGGTTGCAGGTGATGCCGTTCTTGGCGGTCGAGGCGCCGCCCATCCACTCGTGGCCGTCGGCCAGCCCGACGGTCAGGTCGGTGCCGGGGCCGGTGAAATGCAGCGCGTGGAAATTGTGGCCGTTCAGCCATTCGGTGCGGCTCTTCAACGCCGCATTGTGCGCCGTCCAATTGCCGATCGGGTCTTCGACATCCACGCGCGAGGCGGCAAAGATGGCGTCGGCGAGCTTGGCCACGGCGACGTCGTCGGCGTCGTCCGGGAATACCTGCTTGGCCCAGGCCTGATCGGGATAGGCGACGATGTTCCAGTTGATGTCGAAGCCGGTGATCTTCTCCAGCGCCGGCTGGTAGGCCATCGAATTCGCCTTGTTGGCACGCGCCACCTTTGCCGGGTCCTGAGAAGAAAGCAGCGACGGATCCTCGCCGCGCACGGCGAGCCTCGCCGCATTGTTGGCGAAAGCTTTTGCCATGCCTTCGTAGAGCCAGCCGGCGGCGCAGTCGAAACCGGCGTCGGCGCCGTAGCGGAAGCGCGCGAGAGTGATCTCATCGTCGTTGAAGATCGGCGTCACCAGGCCGGCACCTGCCTTGTAGGCGTGCTCGATGATCCGCCGCGTCAAAGGCAGCGCGGCAATAGACGAGGTCAGCACCAGATCCTGCCCCGGCTGCAATTGCAGCCCGACCTTGACGGCGACCTCCGCCAGCCTGTCGAGCTTCACCGGGTCGATGCTTGCGGAAACGCCGCGCGAATGTGTGGTCATGATCCTGCCTGCCGTGATTGGGGACTGTTTCTTACATAGACCGGCGCTGCCGACCTTCCACCGTGATGTGCCGGCAGGTCTAGCTGACGCTCTCGAGCGACCTGAACTGCGCCATCGTCGCCTCGATCTCTTCGCGGATCCAGGTCTTGAAATCCCTGACTTTGCGGCTTTCGCTCTTGCTGGCCGAGGTCACCAGCCAATAGCCGAGGCCGCTCTGGGCGCGTATGCCGAACGGCGCGACGAGACGTCCGTCGGCCAGTGCGTCGGCGGCCAGCAACTGCCAGCCGAGCATGACGCCGTGACCGGCAATCGCCGATTCCAGGCACAGCATCGGATCTGTGAAGCGCGCGCCCTTCATGAAGGTGACCGGCTTCACCCCGGCCGCTTCGAACCAGCTCTCCCAACTGATCATCGATCTTTCGTCCGTGATCGCACAGGTCAAAGCAAGGTCCTCGATCGATCTCAGCTTGCTGGCGATCACCGGTGCACAGACCGGAAACACCTCCTGCGCCAGCAGCAATTCGGCGCGCCCGCCCGGCCATTTGCCGTCGCCGAGCCGAATGGCGACGTCGATGTCCGAACGATCGAGATCGGCAAGCCGCACCGAGGCATCGATGCGCAGGAGCACGTTCGGATGGCGGGCAAAATGCCGCGACAGCCGCGGCAGCAGCCATTTCGAGGCGAAAGCCGGCGCCACCGAAACCACCAGCGTGCACTCCGAGCTTTCATCGGCAAGCGCCATCGCCTGCGCAAGTTCGCGAAACCCTGCGCTGAGCCGCGCGGCAAAGGCGGTGCCGAATTCCGTCGCCACCAGGCCAGCTGGCGTTCGTTCGAACAGCGCCCGGCCGAGCTGCTTTTCTGTCCGGTTGATCTGCTGGCTGACGGCGCTGACCGAGACGTTGAGCTCGCCGGCCGCCGCCGCGAGCGAGCCCAGGCGGGCAACGGTTTCCACAGCGCGCAAGCCGTTGAGATGGACGCGGTTCAGAGTAGCCATACAGTTTTTCTAAACTGGAGCGGCGGAAATCTCAATTGCCAGACGCTAACGACCGGCGGATTCTAAGTGGGTTACGCAGAGTGAGGAGGCAAATCCGATGAAGATTTTATCATGGCTCGGCGCCTTTTCCCCGATCGGAACGCAGCCGCACCGGCATGACAGCGAGGCCATCAATTGGGTGACCGATCCGCTGTCGCATCCGGTGCTCGACACCATGTCGGAGCGCGAACTCGCCGACATGCCGTTCAGGCTGACCGCGCGTCGTACCCGCTTCGAGACGGCCCCGCCAAGGACCTGCTGCGGCTGAACAAGGACTTGCTGGCACTTCAGGTGAGCCGGCCGCCGACGCGGCTGCGCAGCCCTTCTGGCCCAATAAAAGGCGGATTGTCTCGCCGTCAGGCGCACCTATGGTGCACCGCGATGAACATCGCTTCGCCCTTGCGCCTGGCAATCGCCGGCATGATCGCCCTGGCCGTCGCCATGGGCATCGGCCGCTTCGTCTATACGCCGATCCTGCCTGGCATGATGGAAGAGCTCGGCCTGTCGCCGGCCGATGCCGGCTGGATCGCATCGGCCAATTATCTCGGCTATCTCGTCGGCGCGCTTGCCGCCACCGGCGGCTGGGCGCAAGGCCGCGAGCGCCAGCTGATGCTGGCCGGCCTTGCCGCCACCGCGATCCTCGCCGGCCTGATGGGCCTGACCGGTACCATGCCCGGCTTTCTCCTCATCCGCTTTCTTGCCGGCGTTGCAAGCGCCTTTGTCCTGGTCTTCATGACCAGCATCGTTTTCGGTCATCTCGCCGCGGCCGGTCGAAACGACCTGCAGGCGCTGTATTTCGGCGGTGTCGGCCTCGGCATCGCGGCGTCCTCGGCGCTATTGGCGCTCCTCGTCACCGAACATGCCGGCTGGGCGGCGGGCTGGCTGTGGTCGGCGGTGATTTCTGCCTGCGGCTTTGCCGCCGTCGCCTTGCTGGCCGGCGGCACCTCGGCCGCGAACAGCACCACCGGGAGCGAGCCGGCCTTGCCGAAGCACCGGTCGCTGGTGAAGATCATCGTCGCCTACGGCCTGTTCGGCTTCGGCTACATCGTCACGGCAACGTTCCTGGTCGCCATCGTCCGCCAGGGCGGCGGCGGCCGCGTCTTCGAGGCCGTGGTCTGGATGGTCACCGGCCTTGCCGGTTCCCCCTCGGTCTGGCTGTGGCAGAAGCTTACGGCCAGGATCGGGCTCTATGCCACCTATGCTCTGGGGTGCCTGGTCGAGGTGGTCGGCGTCAGCGCCAGTGTCGTCATGGGCGGGCGCACCGGGCCGCTGCTCGGCGGCCTTCTTGTCGGCGGCACCTTCATCGCCATCACCGCGCTTGGCCTGCAGGCCGGCAGGCAGCTTGCTCCGCAAGCACCACGCCGGATGCTGGCGGTGATGACGGCCGCCTTCGGCCTCGGCCAGATCATCGGCCCGATCGTCGCCGGGCTGCTTGCGCAGGCCTCGGGCAACTTTTTCCTTGCCTCGATCGTGGCCGCCGCCGTCCTGCTCGCTTCCGGCGCGATCGCCTGGTCGGCTGCGCCAAAATCGCCATGATTATGGTCTTGCTCGACGACGGGCATTGGGTCGCGGGCATTTTCTTTCCCACTAATGTGTGACTGTATGCCTGCTCAACCCGCTGATTTGCGCATCGACCGAGGATTTCCCTACAGTGTTCGTATCCTTCTTCCCGCAGCCGAAGCTTTTTTTTATCTCGGCGTTCGCATGGAGCATTCTGCTCGTCATCCTGTGGTTTCTTGGCGGCGAACACCTTGGCACGATACTCGGCATGCCGCCGGTCGATCCGCAGGCCCCGCCTGTCATCAGCCCAATTAGGTTCCTGACACCGTCATTCCTTTGGTTCTACGGATATTTCTTCGCGGGTATGGGTCTATTTTACCTTTTTTGGGCGCTGTATTCCCCACACCGCTGGCAGAACTGGTCGATCCTTGGTTCTGCTTTGATTATTTTTGTCACTAATTTCATCGTGCAAATAAGCGTGGCGCTCAATGATTGGCGCGGCATGTTTTACGACATGGTGCAGAGGGCGCTGACGACCCCAGGCTCCGTTGCGCCTGCCGAGCTTTACTACGGAGTATGGCAGTTCCTGTCTTTGGCCCTGGTCTATATGACCATTGCCGTTCTGAACGTGTTCTTCGTCAGGCACTATGTCTTCCGCTGGCGCACGGCGATGAACGATTATTTTACGGCTTATTGGCCAAGGCTGCGCCATATTGAAGGAGCATCGCAGCGCGTTCAGGACGACACCATGCGCTTCTCGAGTACAATGCAGGGACTGGGTGTCAACTTTATCGATTCTATTATGACCCTTATTGCCTTCCTACCCTTGCTCGCATTCCTTTCTGTTCATGTTCAAACCCTTCCCATAGTCGGAGCAATTCCTTATCCGCTGGTCATAACGGCGATCGTTTGGTCGTTGTTCGGCACCAGTTTGTTGGCCGTAGTCGGCATTAAGCTTCCCGGTCTTGAGTTCCGCAATCAGCGGGTTGAAGCCGCGTTGCGCAAAGAACTGGTCCTCGGAGAGGATGATATGGCACGCGCGCAACCGCCAACGCTGCGCGAACTTTTCACGAATGTTCGAAGAAACTATTTCACGCTCTACGCACACTACGTTTATTTCGATATGGTACGCTATCTGTATCTTCAGGCCGACAACATATTTGGAACGCTTATTCTGGTACCGACAATCGCGATTGGTAAGATTACATTTGGAGTTTTTCAGCAGATTGTTTCGGCTTTCTCCCAAGTCGCCAGTTCGTTCCAGTATCTCGTCAATTCCTGGCCTACGATCGTTGAGTTGATATCCATCTACAAGCGCCTGCGCGCGTTCGAAGCGACCCTCGAAGGGGCACCGCTGCCGGCGATCGACCAGCACTATCTGGAACGTGAGCAAGCCGGGCTGCGTCCTGAGGACCAGCCGGCAAGCTAAGACTGGCGGGCGGCGGGCGCTTGCGGCTCAGCCGCCCACCGCCGCCTGCCTTTCGCCTCGCCGCGAAACATAATCGTGAAAACTGATGCACTCGACGTCCGCTTTGATGCAGACCTCGCCGGCAAAGCGTTCCAGCGCGTTCCAGTAGGCGCCGTCGTTCATCAGCGTGAAGTGGAAGCCGAGCTCAAGCGGAATGCGCTTGCCCTGGTATTGCGCATCGAAGGCGGCGCGGAACGCGTGATAGGTCCGGTCAGCGAACTCTTCTGCCATGCTTGGTCGCTCGAAGCCGCCGGAATGCCTGACATAGAGATTGTAATCCATGGCGATCACGCGCCTTGAGCTCGGCCCTTCCGGGATCTGCGGCAGCGAAAAGCGCGTGATGCCGTTGACGGTCGGTGGCTCAACCGGCCCACGCGAGACGCCGCTTGCGTCGAGCAGGAAGCCGGCCGCGGGCAGCGCCTCGTAAAGCGCCTTGTTTGCCGACAGATAAGGCGCGCGGAAGCCGACCACTGCCTTGCCTGCGAAATCGCGCCAGCCCTTCGGTTCGGGAGCGATGCCGTTGATCGAATACGCGTTTTCGAGAATATGCTTGAATGAGCCGAACTCGCTCAGCCAGTCGGCCTTGCTCCAGTCCTTGCCGTCGAAATGGCCGCAGCCATGGCTGCCGATGTCGTGGCCTTCCGAGGCGGCGAGGTTGATCTGCTCGAGCCGCTCGGCGACTTCCTGTTTGGAGGCGGCAAAGCCGATGTTCGATTTGCCTTCTGTCTTGCCGGGCGCGGTGTATTCCTTGCGCGTCTCGGGCGACAGCAGGAACACGCAGGAGACGAAATAGGTGAAATGCGCACCCGTGCGTGCGGCCAGCGCCCGGCTGCGCTGCCACTGCGAAATGTCGCGGGCGCTGTCGAATGAGATAATGACGATCTGCTTCGGTTTTGCGGGCGGCGCCGGCGGGTCGGCAAAAGCCGCGCCGGCAGCAAACACGGCAATGGAAAACGCAATAACGCGGGACAAACGGGGCAAAGGCATCTGACTTGATTTAGGGAATGTAGAAGCGACGCCTACCGGTGAAATATGGCACGGGTACGATCGACCTGTCGGCCGCCGTCGGCGGCGACTGCCTCGTGAATAGGCGATTTTCCTGCCGAACCCCTTCCATGCCGGCAAAATTTCGCTAAAACGCGGGCTCATCAACCGCCCCGGCCGGGGCAGGAAATGGTTTTGATCCATGTCGGACGACAGTTTTATCCGCGAAGTCAACGAAGAGATTCGTCGCGACCAGGCGCATGCGCTGTGGGACCGTTTCGGTCCCGCTTTGCTCGTGCTGGCCGTGCTGGTGGTGCTCGGCACTGCTGCTTTCGTCGGCTACCGCTATTGGGACGAGACCCGCGCCAACCGCTCCGGCGATGCCTTCTCGCAGGCGCTCAAGCTTGCCAATGACGGCAAGAACGACGAGGCGCTTGCCGCTCTGGAGGCGTTGGAGAAGGACGGCTACGGCGCCTATCCGCTGCTCGCCCGCATGCGCGCGGCAACCGTCAAGGCGGACAAGGGCGACGTCGACGCCGCCGTCAAGGATTTCGACGAGGTCGCCGCCGACACCAAGATCCCCTCCGGCATTCGCGACATGGCGCGTCTCAGGGCAGCGCTGCTTCTGGTCGATCACGGCTCTTTCGCCGATGTCTCCAGCCGCGTCGAGTCGCTCACCGCCGACACCAACACGCTGCGCCATACGGCGCGCGAGGCGCTTGGCCTTGCCGCCTGGAAGGAAGGCAAGGCGGCGGATGCATTGAAGCTGTTCGACCAGATCGCCGCGGACGACGGCGCCCCGCGCAACACGCGCGAGCGGGCGACATTGATGTCCGAGCTGATCCGCGGCTCGGGCGGCGTGTCGTGATAGTCCATGACCTTCAAAGTCGCCATCATCGGCCGGCCTAACGTCGGCAAATCGACCCTTTTCAATCGGCTGGTGGGAAGGAAGCTGGCGCTTGTCGACGATACGCCCGGCGTCACGCGCGATCGCCGCGTCCATGCCGCAAAGCTCTACGACCTGCATTTCGACGTCATCGACACCGCCGGCTTCGAGGATGCGGCTGCCTCGACGCTGCCCGGCCGCATGCGCGCCCAGACCGAGATCGCCATCCGCGAGGCCGACCTGATCTTTTTCACGATCGATGCCAAGTCCGGGCTGATGCCCGACGACAAGACGTTCGCCGAGATCGTGCGCAAGTCCGGCAAGCCGGTTGTCGTCGTTGCCAACAAGGCTGAGGCGCGCGGCGCCCAGGGCGGCATGCTGGAGGCCTGGGAGCTCGGCCTTGGCGAACCGATCCCGGTCTCGGCCGAACACGGCCAGGGCCTGCCCGATTTGCGCGACGCGGTGATCGCGGCACTTGGCGAGGCGCGCGCCTTCGGCGAGGACGAAGAGGCCGGCGAGGATGAGGTCGCCGCCAGCGAGGTGCTGATCGGCGAGGACATCACCGACCCGGACGCCGAGCCGAGCTATGACGACACCAAGCCGATGCGCATCGCCGTCGTCGGCCGCCCCAACGCCGGCAAGTCGACGCTGATCAACGCACTAATCGGCGAGGAGCGGCTGTTGACCGGCCCTGAGGCCGGCATCACTCGCGATTCCATCTCGGTCGACTGGGACTGGCATGGCCGCCGCTTAAAATTGTTCGACACCGCCGGCATGCGCCGCAAGGCCAGGATCCACGAAAAGCTCGAAGTGATGTCGGTGCAGGACGGCTTGCGCGCCATCCGCTTTGCCGAAATCGTCATCATCGTGCTCGACGCCACCATTCCCTTCGAGAAGCAGGATCTGCAGATCGCCGACCTGATCATCCGCGAGGGCCGTGCCCCGGTGATCGCCTTCAACAAATGGGACCTTGTCGATCATCCCCAGGAGTTGCTGGCCGAGCTGCGCGAAAAAACCGAGCGGCTGCTGCCGCAGGCGCGCGGCATGCAGGCGGTGCCGGTGTCGGCCGAGACCGGGCGTGGCCTCGACAAGCTGATGGATGCCGTCATCCGGACGCATCGAGTTTGGAACAGCCGTGTGTCGACCGGCAAGCTCAACCGCTGGCTGGAAGGCATCCTGGCGCATCATCCGCCGCCCGCCGTCGCCGGGCGTCGGCTGAAGATCAAATATGTCACGCAGGCCAAGACGCGGCCGCCGGGCTTCGTCGTCTCCTGCTCACGGCCGGATGCGATGCCGCAATCCTACGTCCGCTATCTCTCGAACAGCCTGCGCGAGGCTTTCGACATGCCCGGCGTGCCGATCCGCATCGCCTTGCGCACCTCGGACAATCCTTTCGCCGGCAAGGCAAAGAAGCGCCACTGAACCTCTGCCTTTACGCTACGTTGCGCAGAACGGGCGCCGGTTGCGTCTGCGGCAAGGCTTCCAACGCTGCCTGCAGCAGGATGTCGCCAAGCCGCGCTGCCACGGGGTCGGGCTCGGCCTCCTTGCGATGCAGGAACAGCGCCATCTTGGGCAAGGCGGGCAGCCCGGCGATCTCCGGCGTCATCGCCCTGACGCTGGCCGGCAGGCCGATATCGGTGCGGATCGTCAGTCCGAGCCCGGCGGCGACGGCTGCCCAGATGCCGCCAAGGCTCGGGCTGGAGAAGGCCATCCGCCATGCCAGTCCGGCGCGGTCGAGCGTTTCGGTCGCCACGCTGCGCAGCAGGCACGGCGCTTCGAGCGCCACCAGCGGCAACGCCTCGCCATCGCGCAGGCTGGTCTCGATCTGTTTTGCCGGGCCGATCCAGCGCATCTGGACGTCGGCGACATGCCGGCTGTAGGGCAGCGTCGCGCCATTGTGCCAGGCAAGCGCGATATCGAGGCTGCCCGAAATGATCCGTTCGGCAAGCTCATGGCTGCGTGCGATCCTGGCCTCGATCTTGACCTTGGGATGGGCGCGGGCGAAGCGTCCGAGCACCTCCGGCAGCACCGCCTCGCCGAAATCCTCCTGTAGCCCAAGCCGCACCCAACCCTCCAGCTCGACATCGTGGATGGCGGAGGCGGCCTCGTCATTGAGCTCGATCAGCCGCCTCGCGTAGCCGAGCATGGTCTCGCCCGCGTCCGTCAGCGCCAGGCCACGCCCAGATTTGCGGAAGATCGGCATCGCCGCCTGCTCCTCCAGCTTCTTCAATTGCGCACTGATTGCCGAGGTCGAGCGGCCGAGCCGGTCGGCGGCCTTGGCGAAGCTGCCCAGCTCCATGCCGGTAACGAAGCTGCGCAGAACGTCGAGATCGAATGTCACGCGTCGCATGCCAATAATCCTGATATTCGGGACATTACGTCAAAAACTTCCTGATATTCAGTACGAAGCTATGGCGGTAGAGAGAGCGCGTCAAGACCGAATGCAGCCGACCCATGCAGGAGCTGAACCATGTCCGCTGTCGCCACACGAGCAGAATGCAAACCGCTTCGCCCGGCCGCCGTTACCACCCCGTCAGAGGCGGCGGTGCTTCGAGCCAATCATCGCTGGAAGGTGCTGGGCATCGGCGTCGCCGCCAATGCCTGCTTTTCCGCGACCTTCTCCGGCATTCCGGCCACGGCGGTGTTCCTGCGCTCGGGCTATCATCTCTCCAATGGCGAGCTCGGCCTGGCGCTTGGTCTTCTCGGCCTGGGTGTGGCGCTGAGCGAATTGCCGTGGGGGCTGCTGACCGATCGCTGGGGCGACCGCCGCGTGCTGCTGACGGGGCTCGGCGCAACCGCGGTCTGGCTGCTTGTCATGGCCGCGCTGGTCGTGCCGTCATCGGCCCATATTCCCGGCATCGCGCTTCTCGCCGCTGCCCTGCTGGTCACCGGATTGCTCGGCGGCAGCGTCAACGGCTCCAGCGGCCGCGCCATCATGGCCTGGTTCGGCGAAGGCGAGCGCGGCTTTGCCATGAGCATCAGGCAGACGGCGGTGCCGCTTGGCGGCGGGCTTGGCGCGCTGGTGCTGCCGTCGCTCGCTTCAGCCCATGGCTTCACGGCAGTCTTCGGACTTCTGGCGGCTGCATCCGCGGTCTCGACCTCGCTCGCCTGGCGCTGGCTGCATCAGCCGCCGGCGCATGACGACGCCCGTTCGAGCAGCGCGGCAAAGCCGGCCGGCCCGGCGCCGCTGCGCAACCCAGCCGTCTGGCGCATCGCAACAGCCATCGGCCTGCTTTGCTTTCCGCAGGTGGCGGTGCTCACCTTTGCTTCCGTGTTTCTCCATGATTTCGCCGGCATGGGAACAGCTGTGATCAGCGCTAGCCTGGCTGCCGTGCAGGTCGGCGCCATGGTCATGCGCGTCTGGAGTGGCCGCTACACCGACCGTCACGGCAACCGCCGGTCGTTCCTGCGTCTGTGCAGCATGCTGAGCGTGGCCGCCTTCACCGTGCTTGCGGCGCTCGTCTTGTTTTCGGCCCAATTCTTGTCAGGCCAAGCGCCGATGCTGTCGCCGGCGATCGTCGCGGTGCTGGTCGTGGCCGGCATCTGCGTCTCCTCCTGGCACGGCGTTGCCTACACCGAGCTTGCAACGCTGGCCGGCGCCAGCCAGGCCGGGACGGCGCTCGGCCTCGCCAACAGTCTGGTCTTCATCGCCTTCTTCCTGGTGCCGATCGCCATTCCCGGGCTTCTCGTGCTCTGCTCGTGGGCAGGCGTCTGGCTGGGTGCGGCTATTTGCGCGCTGATCGCGTGGCCGATCTTTCTTCCGCCAACGGATAGCCGCAAAAGCGCCTGACTTCGACACGAGATGGGAAAACAACGTTCTAAGCTGTTAACGCCCCATCAAGGTTAATGCATCATTGTAGCTCTCCAGTGGGGTCCGTCGCGTTTCTGGAGAGTTCCGTGCATCGACGTGTTTTGACGCGGCTTGTCGCCGCCGCCGGTGAGAAAAAGCGTTCCTTCCTGTCTCCCCTCGTTATTGGCCTTGGCATCTGGATCGGCTTTCCGACGGTCGCTGCCTATCAGGACATGACCAGCCTCGTCTCCGGCCTGGAGGCGCCGAGCGTCCGCTGGAACGCCTATGTCGAGAAATCCGTCGCCGGCTCCGTTCACGCAGCCGAAATGCCCTTCCTCGATTCCAGCAGCACCGGCTCACTCTCCGGGTCCGGTGTCCAGTTGCCCGGCATCGGCGCCGTTTCGTTTCGCGGCAAGGGCGGCATCGCCGGCACGACGCCGGACGAGGACCGCATCACGCGCGCCGACAAGAAGGGCCGCATCATCCAGGTCTCGCCCGTCTCGCCGCCGAAGAACTTCAACGCCGGCTCGATCTTCGAGCGCACCTCTTCGCTGCTCCGCCCAAGCATGGACAGCGGCCTGAGGATGGCCTTCGCCAAGCCCGAGATCAAAGGCAAGGAAATCCAGATCGCCGCCGCCTTCCACACGCGCATCGACAAGAAGCCGGATTCCGGCGTACCGGCGATGCTTGCCGCGCTGGTCAACAATGATCATCCTGACGTGCTGGCGACCGCCTACGCCTCGTCCGCTCCCGATTATGCACAGGCGTCGCCCTTCGAGGCCTTGCTGCAGGACGAGGACCCGAACGACGGCCGCTTCATTCCGCCGCTGAGCAAGGGCGATCATTCCTGGATGCAGACGCCGCTGCCGGCGAGCGTCTTTTCCAAGCCGGAGCAGGCCTGTCTCGCCAACGGCATCTATTTCGAAGCGCGCGGCGAATCCGTGCGCGGCCAGGCCGCCGTCGCCCAGGTCATCCTCAACCGCGTCCGCAACCCCGCCTATCCGAACTCGATCTGCGGCGTCGTCTACCAGAACGACAACTGGTTCAACCGCTGCCAGTTTTCCTTCGCCTGCGACGGCAGGAAGAAGCGCATCGACAACCCCGCTGCCTACAAGACCGCCCAGGATGTCGCCATGGCCGTCACAGCCGGCAAGATCTTCATTCCGGAAGTCGGCTCGTCGACCCATTATTACGCCAACTACGTCCATCCGGGCTGGGCGCGGACGATGCAGAAAATGACCAGGATCGGCCTGCACATCTTCTACCGCACCTATGGTGGCGGCTGGAGCTGAGCGCTCGGGCAGCCCTTGCGTCTTTCGCGCGAGAGCGGCCGATCGAAGACGCATCGCCGCGGGGATTCGGCCGCAGCCCGCCAGAGACCGCGTCGGGCACGATGTCGCACCCGAGCAAGTGGCTGATTTATAACGAAAAAATACTTGAGCTTGAACGTCCGCCCGTGGCTTGACGGGCGCGGACCCTCTAACTATGTTGCCGGCGACTTTAAGAAGCGGACGGACGGTGACGGTCTGACCGGGCAGGGGGGTTGCGTGGCCGACAAGAATGGGCCAGACGGAACCGGCAAAACCGGCCGCGGCAAGCAGCATGAAGCCGACATCCGCGACGACGATCTTGAGCGCCGCCGGCGCGACCTTGAAGCATCACTTGCGACAAGGCGGCCGGACCGGCTCGAGGGGAAAGACGACGCGAAAACGGGCAGTGTGGCCGGGTACGGCCAGGCGCTCAAGCTGTCCAGCGAGTTCATCGCCGGGATAGTGGTCGGTGCGGCTCTCGGCTGGTTTATCGATCGCGTGGCGGGGACATCGCCATGGGGTCTGATAGTCGGGCTGCTGCTGGGTTTTGTCGCCGGCGTGCTCAACGTCCTGCGTTCAGCCGGGCTTGTGTCGGAATTCGGAACGGGCGACAAGCCGCGCGATCCGAAAGAATGAATTGAGGCGCCGCATGCCGGCGCATTGAACAGAATGCTGAAGCCGTCTGCGGCTTTGATGGGGATTTAAAGTGGCTGCTGACAAGGTCGATCCGATCCACCAGTTCCAGATCCATCCGATCATTCCGATTCACATCGGCGGCTACGACCTGTCCTTCACCAATTCGGCTCTGTTCATGCTTGCGACGGTCGCTGTCGCATCGGCGTTTCTCTACCTCAGCACGTCGAGCCGCAGCCTGGTTCCGGGCCGCCTTCAGTCGGTCTCGGAAATGGCCTATGAATTTGTCGGCAATATGCTGAGGGACGCCGCGGGCACGCAAGGCATGAAGTTCTTCCCCTTCGTGTTCTCGCTGTTCATGTTCGTGCTTGTCGCCAACCTGCTTGGCCTGTTCCCGTATTTCTTCACCATCACCAGCCACATCATCGTCACTTTCGGCCTCGCTGCGCTGGTGATCGGAACGGTCCTCGTCTACGGCTTCACCAAGCACGGCCTTGGCTTCCTGAAGCTGTTCGTCCCGCATGGCGTGCCGGTCTACCTGCTGCCGCTGGTGGTGCTGATCGAGGTGATTTCCTTCGTCTCGCGTCCGGTCAGCCTGTCGGTTCGTCTGTTCGCCAACATGCTCGCCGGTCACATCACGCTGAAGGTGTTCTCGGGGTTTGTCGTCAGCCTGAGCGCGCTCGGCGCGGTCGGCGTGGCGGGTTCGGTTTTGCCGCTGGCGATGGCCGTGGCGCTGACGGCGCTGGAGCTGCTGGTCGCGTTCCTGCAGGCCTACGTCTTTGCGGTGCTGACCTGCATGTATCTCAACGACGCCCTGCATCCCGGGCACTGACAAGGTTTCCGGCATTGCCGCCGGATCGATTTTGCAACGGAATTTTAGATCCAAAGGAGTTGAACAAATGGACGCAGAAGCAGCAAAGTACATCGGTGCAGGCATCGCATGCCTCGGCATGGGCGGCGCGGGCATTGGCCTCGGCAACATTTTCGGCAGCTATCTGGCGGGCGCGCTGCGCAACCCGTCGGCAGCCGACGGCCAGTTCGGCCGCCTGATCTTCGGCTTCGCCGTGACCGAAGCGCTGGGTATTTTCTCGCTTCTCATCGCGCTTCTCGCCCTGTTCGGCTGAATGCTTGTTCGGCTGAACATTGGGAAGAATTGAACAGGCCGGCCGCGATCCTGCGGCGGGCCTGAATTTCGGGGATAGTCCATGTTCGTGACATCTGCCTTTGCGCAAGAGTCCGCGCCCGCCGTCGAAGGCGGCAGCGCTGGCACCGGCGTGCCTGCCGAGGCGCACGGCACGTTCCCGCCATTCAATCCGGCGACGTACCCCTCGCAGCTTCTATGGCTGGCAATCACCTTCGGGCTGTTTTATCTCTTCTTGAAACGGGTGGTGATGCCGCGCGTTGGCGGCATCATCGACGTGCGCAACGACCGCATTACCCAGGATCTCGACCATGCTGCCCGGCTGAAAAGCGAGGCCGATGCCGCCGTTGCCGCCTATGAGCAGGAATTGGCGGAAGCCAAGGGCAAGGCCAATGCGATCGGCCAGCAGGCCAACGATGCGGCCAAGGCGGAAGCCGAAGCTGCCCGCAAGACGATCGAGGCAGCGCTTGACCAGAAGCTTGGCGAGGCCGAGGCGCGTATATCTTCCATCAAGGCCAATGCCATGAAGGAAGTCGGCACGATCGCCGAGGACACCGCTTCGGCCATCGTCGAGGCGCTTGTCGGCGGCAAGGCCAGCAAGGCCGAAATCGCGGCCGCGGTCAAATCCGTGGCCGGGTGAGGAGCGCATCATGGACGCCACATCTCTCGCGACGCTTTGGGCAACTGTTGCCCTCGTAATCTTCCTCGGCATCGCCATCTACATCAAGGTGCCGGGCATGATCGCCAAGACGCTCGATGCGCGTGCCGACAAGATCAGCTCCGAGCTCGAGGAAGCGCGCCGGTTGCGCGAAGAAGCCCAGCAGCTGCTTGGCCAATACCAGCGCAAGCGCAAGGAAGCCGAGCAGGAGGCCGCGGCCATCGTCGCCGCCGCCAAGCGCGAAGCCGACATGCTTGCCGCCGAGGCGCACAAGAAGACCGAGGACTATGTCGCCCGGCGCACCGCCTTGGCCGAGCAGAAGATCGGCCAGGCCGAGCGCGAAGCGATCGGCGAAGTGCGTGCCAGCGCTGTCGACATCGCGGTCGAAGCCGCGCGGGCGCTGCTGGCCGGCAAGATCGACGCCAAGGCCGGCGCCGACCTGTTCAACGCCTCGCTGCAGGATTTGAAGTCGAAGCTGAATTAAGCGACTTCGTCGGGAAATTCATCGAAAGCCGCCCGGGAAACCTGGCGGCTTTTTTGTGGGCGAAAGCGACTGAGCGCGTGATCTCCCCCTCGAGGGGGAGATGTCGCCAAAGGCGACAGAGGGGGTCGGCACGTCCTGGCGCGACGCCCTATGGAACGAAAGAGAACGTTGGCGCTTCACGCGAGGCGACCCCCTCTGGCCTGCCGGCCATCTCCCCCTCGAGGGGGGAGATCACACCTTGCCGAATCGCTCAATCCAAATCCGAAAAACCCTCTTCCTCCAGCACCTCGGTGCCGCCGAACCGGAACGGCGCGAAGGAGGCGCGGTGCAGCCGTGCCACTGGCCCGTGCAGATCGATCGCCGTGCGATGGCGCACAGTGGCGTAGCCCATATGCAGTTCGAAGCCGTAACGCGCATGATGGCTGCCGCAGCCGCACATCATGCGGTCGCGCATCACCTTGGCGACGATCGAGGCTGCGGCGATCGACTGCGAGCGCTGGTCGCCCTTGATCAGTGCTTTGCCCTCGCAGGGCAGGCCGGACGGCACGTCGCGGCCGTCGGCCAGTGCCAGCTTCGGCCGGATTGACAGGCCGGCCACGGCACGGCGCATCGCCTCCAGGCTGGCCTTGAGGATGTTGGAGGCATCGATGCCTTCGGCGCTGACCGAGGCCATCGATACGGCGAGCGCGGAGCCGAGGATTTTCAGGAACAGCGCCTCACGCTGCAAATGCGTCAGCCGCTTGGAATCGTCGAGGCCGTCGGGGATGTTGGCGGGATCGAGCACCACCGCTGCCGCCACCACCGGCCCGGCGAGCGGGCCGCGGCCGGCCTCGTCCATCCCCGCCACCGGCCAAAGGCCTTCGGCCATCGCCCTCGTCTCGAACGAGAAGTCGGGTTTCTCGACGATTTCGAAGAGAAGCGGAGAATCGGAACGCGGGCGAGCCATGGTGCGGCGAGGTTCGCATCGGCTCCGATTCTCCGCAAGTCCCCTCCGGGTCGGGCGGGGCACCGGACCAGGAGGGGGCTACCGTCTGCAAGCCCGGGGACAGGACAGGCGGGACGGGATTTTTTGCCTGTTGCCGGCCGTTTCAACCGGCTGGCGCGAGACGCTTTGTCACAGCAGCATCAGCTGCTCGGTAGCCTTGGCGGCGGGGACGAACTGGTCGGTCCTGAGCGAGCGCCGCTCGGCGTTGAGGCCGAGCCGTTTGGCAGCGATCTCGAAACGCCGGCCGATCTGCCAGGCATAGGGACCGGAGCCTTTCATGCGCTTGCCCCATTCCGAATCGTAGTCCTTGCCGTCGCGCATCGAACGGATCAGCGACATGACGTGGCGATAGCGATCGGGATAATGGCGCAGCAGCCAGTCCTTGAAGATCGGCGCGACCTCCAGCGGCAGGCGCAGCAGCACATAGCCGGCCTCGCGCGCGCCCGCTGCCTGCGCCGAATCGAGGATGCGCTCCATCTCCGGGTCGGTCAGTCCGGGGATGATCGGCGCGACCATCACCGAGGCCGGAATGCCGGCGTCCGAAAGCTGCCTGATCGCCTCCAGCCGCTTGGTCGGCGTCGACGCTCGCGGCTCCATCGTTCTGGCCAGCATCCTGTCCAATGTCGTCACCGACAATGCCACCTTGGCCAGCCCGCGTTCGGCCATGCGTGACAGAATGTCGATATCGCGTGTCACCAGCGCCGACTTGGTGACGATGCCGACCGGATGGCCGCGCGCCTCCAGCACTTCGAGGATCTCGCGCATGATCCGGTATTGCTTCTCGATCGGCTGATAAGGATCGGTATTGGTGCCGATGGCGATGGTGCGCGGCTGGTAATTATCCCTGGACAATTCCTTGTCGAGCAGCCGCGCCGCATCCGGCTTGGCAAACAGCTTCGATTCGAAATCCAGCCCCGGCGACAGGCCCATGAAGCTGTGCGTCGGCCGCGCGAAACAATAGACGCAGCCATGTTCGCAGCCGCGATAGGGATTGATCGAGCGGTCGAAGGAGATGTCGGGCGATTCGTTGCGCGTGATGATGGTGCGCGGCTTCTCGACCTGTACCTCGGTCTTGAAGGGCGGCAGCTCCTCCAGCGAATTCCATCCATCGTCGAACACATGCCGGCTGACCGGCTCGAAACGGCCGGACGGATTGATGCCCGCCGACCTGCCGCGATTGCGGTCGGGACGGACGCGCATGCCGCTCTGCTCGATCATCGCATTCGCCATCTCGGCCCTGCCAGCGCCGAAGGCTGCAATATCGGCACGCACGATCTGTTCCATCTTGGCCCTTTCCCAGGGACTGTCCGCCCGCTGTCGAATCGCTCTGCTCATGAATGTATTCCTATCGTATCGATGAGAACAAAGCAAGAACTTTCTCGCGGCACGCCGCAAAAACTGGCGCTACCCACCGCTTTCCGCTATTCGGCTAAACATGCTCAGCGTCCTGATCGAAACCCTGAATGACGAGGAGGGCCTTGCCCGCACGCTCGCCTCGCTGATCGGCGGCGCGGTCGAAGGCGTGGTGCGCGACGTTCTCGTCTGCGACACCGGCTCGACCGATCAGACGCACCGCGTCGCCGAACATGCCGGCTGCCACTATGTCAGCGGCGGCATCGCCGCCGGGATCAGGCAGGCCAAGGGCGACTGGCTGCTCTTGCTGGAACCGGGCGCGCGGCTGGGAGAGGGCTGGATCGACGAGGTCGTCGCCCATACCGCCAGGCAAACCATGGCGGCGCGGTTCTCGCGGGCACGCGGCAGCCGCGCGCCGTTCCTGTCGCGTGTCTTTGCCGGAAATCGCGCTCTCGCCGAAGGCCTGGTGATCAGCAAGCGTCAGGCCGCGGCGCTGTCGAAGAACGCCCGCAGCGCCGAAGCGATCGCCCGCGGCCTGGCGACCAGGAGGCTCCACGCCGAGATCTGGGTCGCGCCGCGGAAGTGACGGCTTACCGTCCCGGTTATGGGAACTCCGCCCAAGCACATTTTCTGGCGGGTCGTCGTTTATTGTGCATTGCACAAAATCTGGCCGGGGGTTACCATTCCCGGCGATATGGGCGAATAGGGTTTGGGGTGTGCCGGAGCGGCGACGACTAACGTCGATGCTGTTCCCTCGACATTTTGAGGACCCCGATGACCCTTTCAAGCCCTGACAAGTCCGGCGCTGCAAGCCTCGAGGCGATCGCACGAAACGGCGGCACGCTGCGCCGCATCGCCGCCCGCATCCCGACCTATCTTTCCGACCTTCGCGAGAATCCGGCATGGCTGCCGATGTTCATGCTGGCCCGCACCATGCCGGCGCGGCGCCTGCACTGGCGCGGTGCGAAGCCGGTTCCGCCGGCGCGCAATGTCGGTGAAACGATGTTCGCCGGCGTCGATCGCGATGCCGTCGTCGGCGCGCTGCGGACGGAGGGGCTCTATTCGGGCCTGATGCTGCCGGCCGCCATCCATGACGAGATCGCCCGCTTCGCCGAGCGCACGCCATGCTTCGGCAATTTCGACCGCCGGCTGGAATTCCTGCCCGAAAAACACGCCGATGCCGAAAAGCATTTCGGCCGCCCGCTGCTCAGCGGTCACTATTTCGAACGGGTCCTCGACTGCAACGCTGCGGTCGCCGTGCAGCGGGATCCGCTGCTTCTCGATATCGCAGCGCACTATCTCGGCAGCCAGGCCAAGCTGATCACCACCCGCGTCTGGTGGAGCTTTCCGACCGGTGGCGTCTCGGACGCCGACAAGAACATGGCCTCGCTCGGCAAATACCATTTCGACCTCGACGACTGGCGCATGCTGAAATTCTTTTTCTACCTGGTGCCGGTCGACGCCGACACTGGGCCGCATGTCTATGTCCGCGGCTCCCACAACCGCCGCATCCTGAAGCATCAGCTGACGCTGCTGGTAGGCCATTCGGCGGAAGAGGTGCTGGGCGTCTACGGCGAGCAGAGCCCGGTCACGCTGACCGGGCCGGCCGGCCTCGGCTTTGTCGAGGATCCGTTCGGCTTCCATATGGGCACCGTGCCGACGCGCACGCCGCGGCTGATGATGGAAGTCGGCTTCGGCGTCTCGCCGCCGTCGCGCCGGCGTTTTCACGGCGAGCCGGTCATTCGCTAAACCGACGTCGCTTGGCTGATACCTCGGTTCTCAGCCGCGCCGCAAATGCTCGTCCAGCCGCGGCATGATCTCGACGAAGTTGCAGGGCATGTGCCGATAGTCGAGCTGCGGCTTCAAGATGCCGTCCCAGGCGTCCTTGCAGGCGCCGGGCGAGCCCGGCAGCACGAAGACGAAGGTGGCATTGACGACGCCGCCGGTTGCCCGGCTCTGGATCGTCGAAGTGCCGATCTTATCGTAGGAGATGCGGTGGAACACTTCGGAAAAGCCGTCCATGCGCTTTTCGAAGATCGGCTCCAGCGCTTCCGGCGTCACGTCGCGGCCGGTGAAGCCGGTGCCGCCGGTGGTGATGACGACATCAATCGCTTCGTCCCTTGACCAACCCAGGACCTTGTCGCGGATCTTGTCGCGGTCGTCGGTAACGATGTCGCGGGCGGCCAGGACATGGCCGGCCTCGGCAATGCGGTCGGCCAGCGTCTGCCCGGATTTGTCGTCGGCGAGGCTGCGCGTATCGGAAACGGTCAGTACCGCGATGCGCACGGGAACGAAGGGGCGGCTCTCGTCAATCCTGGCCATGGGCATCAACCTCCGATGTCACGCTTCGCGTCGCCGCGACAAACCAGTCGGGATGGCGGCTGCGAATATCGACGGCCGCGCGCTTGGCCACATTGCCGGTCTCGAACAGCCCGAAGCAGGTGGCGCCGGAGCCGGACATCCTGGCAAAACCGGCTCCGGCCTTGTTGAGCACGGAAAGCGCCTTGCCGATCGCGGGCTGGATTGCGCGCGCCGCAGGCTCGAGATCATTGCGGGTGATCTCCAGCCAGTTGCGGATGCTGTGGAAGTCGAGGTTGCGCGGCAGCGGCGGCAGTCCCGCATTGTCGCGGCGGCCAAGCGCTTCGAACACGTCGGCCGTCGAGACGGCAGTGCCGGGATTGACGAGCACCAGACCCAGCGCCGGGAAACCCGGCACGAGCGTCAGCTCGTCGCCGATGCCGCGGGCTATCAGCGGCTTGGCTGCGAGGCACATCGGCACGTCGGCGCCGAGCGACAGACCGATCCGCGCCAGTTCGGCATCGCCGATGTCGAGGCTCCAGGTCTGGACCAGGGCGCGCAGCACAGCCGCCGCATCGCTCGACCCGCCGCCGACACCGGACGCGACCGGCAGGTTCTTTTCGAGCCTGATGGCGACAGCCGGTGCGTGCTGGGGACCGGCCTCGCGCCGCAGTGCATCGCGCGCTCTCACCACCAGATTATTGTCGTCGACCGGCACCGCGGAGGCGTATTTGCCGGACATGGAAAACCCATCGCTGTCGGCAAGTTCCGTTTCGATGCGGTCGCCGAAGCGCGTGAACACAGCCAGGCTTTCGATCGTGTGATAGCCGTCGGCGCGCTGGCCGGTGACGTGCAGCGCGAGATTTATCTTGGCGTGCGCATGCGACACCCGGATGCCGGCCTCGGCGTTCACTGGCTCGGCCGCGAGGGGGACGACGGTCAATCCTTGGCCAGACGGTATTCGCCGGTCTTCGGGTCCTTGACCAATGTTCCCATTGTACCGTTGGCGGCCTGCCTTTCGGTACGCCGCACCTTGGCGGTCACACGCTCGGCTTCCCTGACGAAGGAGCGGTAGCCGAAATAGGCGGCAATGCCGACGACGGCGAAGAAAATGATCTGCGGCATGTCAAACTCCTCCCTCGCAAGGCCGGCAAGGCCGCCGGTCGGGTCGGTTGATGATTTATGCTAGACGCTTTCACCGGCTTTTCAAAGCCCGAAGCGCGCCCACAGCGCGCGCTCTTCCGCCGCATCGATGACGCCGCTTGCCGCGGCGGCGGCGATATCGGGCGCCGAAAAGCTCGAGCCGAACAGGCCGAAGCGGCCGAACAGGCCGCGCGGCGCGGTGATCAGCTTGAGCTGGGTTTTCGGCCCGAAACGGCTCTTCAGCACGCTGCGCATGTCGCCGAGCGCATCGACCAGTCCGAGTTCAAGCCCCTTCTTGGCCGTCCAGAACAGGCCGGTGAACAGGTCGGGATCGTCCTTGAGCTTGCTGCCGCGCCTGTCCTTGACGAGGTCGATGAAGGTCTCGTGGACCTCGAGCTGCAGCGCCTTCAGGCGCTCGACGTCCTCCTTCTTTTCCGGTTTGAACGGGTCGAGCACCGCCTTGTTCTGGCCGGCGGTGTGGACGCGGCGCTCGATACCGATCTTCTTCAACAGCTCCGGAAAGCCGAACGAGGCCGACACCACGCCGATCGAGCCGACGATGGAGGACGGGTCGGCAAAGATCTCGTCGCCGGCGACCGCAATCATGTAGCCGCCCGACGCCGCCACGTCCTCGACGAAAACCAGGACCTTCTTGTTCTTCTCGCTCGCCAGGTCGCGGATGCGCCTGAAGATCAGCCGCGACTGCACCGGCGAGCCGCCTGGCGAGTTGATCGAGATGGCGACCGCCGGCGCGTCGAAGGAAAACAGCTTTTCGAGAAGGCCGGCGGTGGAAGCGAGCGACAGGCTCGGCCGGAACTGGCCGCCGCCGGGCATGATCGTGCCGTGCAGCCGGATGACCGGAATGGTGACGACGGCGGAGCGCCAGGATTTCGGCAGCAGGCGGTTGAAAAGGCGTTTCACGAGGGGGCGGTCTCCGGTCGATTTGCTTGAGGCATGTAGGAATTCGCCGGCCAACGGCAATGCCGTCACGCCGGCAATCAGAATGGATCAGTCTCCGAACAGCGACGCCAGCCCGTTATTGATCAGCTCTGCCCGCTCCGAAGGGCCATTGCCTGAATAGGCATGCAGCATCAGCGGCGGCTGGATCGACAGTTTGCCGCGTGCGCCGAGTGCTGCCCGGACGACGATGCGGATCGCCGCCGCTTCGGGGCGAGGATGGACGGCCAGCATCTCGGCATCGCCGAAGCGGCCGGCGATGGCATCGAGGATGGCGCCGAGCTGTTCCGGCCGGGCGATGACGGCCAGCCCGCCGCCCGGCCTGACCACCGCGGCCGCGCTGCGGATCCAGCTGTCGAACAGCCCATCCTCCGAGACATGCGCGGCCTTTCTCAGCGGATCGGGCGTCGCGCGATCCTCGGCGGCATTGAACGGCGGGTTCATGATGACGAAATCGAAGCTGTTGTCCTCGAGGCCGGCGGCCGTTCGCGCCCGGCCCGACAGCGCGACATCGGCGACGAGCACCGAGGCGCGGTCGCTGAGATGCGCATTGCCGGGATGGGCAAGCGTGGTGGTGGCGAAGGCCGCCATTTCCGGGGAACGCTCGACAAGCACGGTCTCTGCAGCGGGGCAGCGCGACAGTACCGCCAGGCCGGCGGCACCGGCACCCGCGCCAAAGTCAGCAAGCCGCCCGGCGAAGGAGGACGGCACGGCAGCCGCCAGCATCATCGCATCCATGCCGGCGCGGTGGCCCGCCTTTCTCGGCTGCACCAGCCAGAAGCGACCGCGATGAAAGGCATCGACCGTATGAGCCGGCATGTCCGGGACAAGGGCAGCGGGCGACGCGGACATTATTTTTGGCGGATCTCGTTGGCGATGCCGGCATCCGTCAGGATGCGCCGCGCCGCATCGGCCTTGTCGGCATCCACCATGACACGGCGGGGCAGGATGCCGATCGAGCCGTCGAGGACGCTCATGTTCTGGTCGGCGACGAAACAGCCGATGCCGGCATCGCGCATCAGCGATTCGACAAACGAAATGATGACGGCGTCGTTGGTGCGGATGAGCTCTATCATCGGATTAGGGCCATGATCTATCGATATGGTCGAAATGGCGCCTGAAACGGCAAGAAGATGCGAGGAGAAGCGTGAAGGTCGGGGTCTTTCCCCCGGCCGAGCGGTTCGACGACGCAGCTTGCAGCCGTTTCGGCGTCCGGAGGATGTGGTCCATCTGCCCGGCTACTTTGTCGCGAAGGACTTGAAAGCCGAATGGCTTCCTGCGCCTTCGCTCCGCGTATCCGGACGGATGGCCTCACACCATTTCGATCATATCGATAGATCATGGCCCTAAACTCGCAGTTTGCGGCGTTGATGTAAACGTAGGCGTGATCATGTACCAGAGCCGGCGCGCCAATTCGCCTCTTGCCGCAGCAGTGGGTGACACCCTAGAGTCTGTCCAGGGACCATGTTGCCGTCGTGCATATCGAGGTTGGGAGTTTTGCCGTGGGTGTCGTTCTCAACATTGAAAACGGGAAGCGCGAAGCCGCCTCGATAAAGGACCTCATCGACCTGACCGCGGCCGACATGGGGCGCGTCAACAAATTGATCCTGTCGAAGGCCGGCTCCGATGTCGAGATGATCCCGGAGATTGCCAACCATCTGATCTCGTCGGGCGGCAAACGGCTGCGGCCGATGCTGACGCTCGCCGCCGCCCAGATGTTCGGCTATTCCGGCGACGGCCATGTCAAGCTCGCCACATCGGTCGAATTCATGCATACCGCGACACTTCTCCACGACGACGTCGTCGACGAAAGCGGCATGCGGCGCGGCAAGAAGACGGCGCGTATGATCTGGGGCAACCAGGCCAGTGTTCTGGTCGGCGATTTCCTGCTCGGCCAGGCCTTTCGCATGATGGTCGACGTCGGCTCGCTGGAAGCGCTCGACATCCTGTCCAGCGCCGCTTCGGTCATCGCCGAAGGCGAGGTGATGCAGCTTGCCGCCGCCAAAAACCTCGAGACCACCGAGGACGAGCATTTCGCGGTGATCAAGGCCAAGACCGCGGCGCTGTTCTCCGCTGCCGCCGAGGTCGGCCCGGTCATCGCCCAGGCGACGCGCAATGATCGCGCGGCACTTCGCTCCTACGGCATGAATCTCGGCCTTGCCTTCCAGCTGATCGATGACGCGCTGGATTACGGCGGCACCAGCAAGGATCTCGGCAAGAATGTCGGCGACGATTTCCGCGAGGGCAAGGTGACGCTGCCGGTGATCCTCGCCTATCGGCGCGGCACCAAGGCCGAGCGCAGCTTCTGGAAACGCGCCATCGAGGACAATGCCGCCGACGATGCCGGGCTGGAAAAGGCCATCGGCCTGATGCTCCGCCACGGGGCGATTGCCGACACCATCGGGCGCGCCCGCCATTTCGGCGAGATAGCCCGCGACGCGCTGGCGCCGCTCGAGGCGACGCCGCAGAAGTCTGCACTGATCGACGTCATCGATTTCTGCATCAGCCGGGTGAATTGACAGGCGTCGCGGCGCGAGGCCGGGACGCCGCCTGCTCTCATCGAGCCTTTGCCGGAAGCACTATTGCTGCCAGCAAACTGACGACGATGCCCGCCGCCGCGAGCCGGAAGGCAACCTGGATGCCGTCGGCGACGGCAATTTTCAACGCATCGCCGGACAATTCGCCGATTTGGCTGTTCGCAATCGCAATCAGCACGGCCATGCCGATGGCGTTGCCGACATTGAGCGTCGTCGAAGCCATCCCCGAGGCGACGCCTTGCTGGTCATGGGCAACGCCGGAACCGGCGGCAATCCACATTGCGGTCCAGACGATGCCTTGTCCGACGCCGGAGACGATCAGGCCGAGTACGAGGGGCAGATAGCTGCTGTCGGCAGTCGCGCCTGATACCATCAATGCTGTGCCGACCGCGCCGACGATCATGCCGCCGACCAGGGTTCGGCGCGTCGAAAAGCGCGTTGCCAGACGCTCGCCGAGTTGCGTGCCGGTGGCGATGGCGACCGACGGCACGAGAAAGGCGAGGCCCGTCTGCAAGGCAGTGAAGCCGTGCACGTTCTGCAGCAGCACGGTGAGGAAGTAGGGCAGCGCGCCGAAAGTGGCCATGTAGAGGAAGGTTATCGTCATGCCGGCGACGAGGCTGCGGTTGTGGAACAGGCGCAGCGGCATCAGCGGGTCGGCGCTGTTGGCCTCGATCACGGTGAAGGCGATCAGGAAGAATGCCGCCAGTGCTGCGCTGGCGATGATTGCGCCAGAGCCCCAGCCATATTCGGGCCCCTGAACCAGGGTGAAGACAAGCAGCGTCGCGCCGGCGGTGACGGTCAGCGCGCCCGGCAGATCGAAGCTGCGCTGCTCGTGCCGCTTGCGATCGCGCGGGATGATGGCGAAAGCCGCGATGATGGCGATCCCGGCCAACAGCACGTTGACGTAGAAGACCGACGGCCAGCCGAAGGCGCTGGTCAGAAACCCGCCGGCAAGCGAACCGAGCGTCAGGCCGCTGGCGCCCGCGCCGCCCCAGACGGCGAGCGCCCGGTTGCGTTCCGGTCCCTCGGCGAACAGGCGGTTGATCAGCGACAACGTCGCAGGAAACAGGAACGCGGCGCCGATGCCTTGCACGGCGCGGGCCGCGATGATGATTTCCGGCGACCAGGCGAGGCCGCCGACCAGAGATGAGAGCGCGTAGAGCCAGAGCGCGAAGATGAAGACGCGGCGCTGGCCGATCAGGTCGGCGGCCCGGCCGCCGAACAGCAGGAAGCCGCCGGTGAAGACGGTGTAGGCGCTGACCACCCACTGCAGGGTCTGGCCTGAAAATCCGAGGCCGGCGCCGATCTCCGGCAACGCCACGAAGACTATGTTGAGGTCGAGCGAGATGATGAGCTGCGCGAAGGCGAGCAGCGCCAGCGTTGCGCCATGTTTCGCCCTGCTTGCTCCCTGCGTTATCGCCCCGAGCGGCGCGCCTTGATCCAGTGAACTCATGCCGGTCTCCTTGTCGACAATTATTTAATGATCGACAAAGAATTGAGATTTGCAATCCGAAGTCAAGCGGATTATTTGTTGATCGACAAAAATTGGAGACCGCCATGGCGGGAAGGCCAAGGGAGTTCGACCGCGACCAGGCGCTGGAGAAAGCCCGCGACGCCTTCTGGAGACGCGGCTACGAGGGCACCTCGATGGCCGATCTCGTATCGGCGCTTGGTCTCGCATCGGCGCGCATCTATGCCGCCTTCGGCTCGAAGGAGGATCTGTTTCGCGAAGCGGTGGCACTTTACGAGGCCAATGAGGGCGGCTTCGCCACACGCGCACTGCAGGAAGAACCAAATGTCCGGCGCGTCATCGAGCGCATGCTTCGCGACGCCGTCGAAATCTATACGCGGCCGGGGCAGCCGCAGGGCTGCATGGTGGTGACGGCCGCGACCAATTGCGCCGTCGAAAATGACGCCGTGCTGCAATGGCTGGCGGAGCATCGGCTGGCGCGTACCGCATCGATCGTCGAGCGGTTGAAGCAGGCGGTGCGCGATGGCGAATTGAAGCCGGACACCGACGCCGAGACGTTGGGGGATTATTACGCCACGCTGCTGCACGGCCTTTCGGTGCAGGCACGCGACGGCGTGCCGAAAAAGCGGCTGCACGATCTTGTCACCGTCGCCATGCAGGCGCTTGACGCAAGCCTTTCGCAAACGTCCTGAGTTTCAGGGCCGTGATGCCTCACTTGCCGGCTTGTTCGGCGGCCCTTCTGGGATTGACCGCCGGCGTCGGCGGGTCGGGTATTTCGGTGGCCACAGGCTTTGGCGGTTGCGGCTCCGTCGCCGGCGCTTCGGGGCCGGCCTTGCTGAGCGCGACCGAGATGCCGAACACCTTCCATTGCCGTTCGACCGGCGCAAACAACAGCTCGAAATTGACCTGCATCGGCACCGAGGGAAAGAAACCGGCCATATGCAACATGCCGTTGGACTCGATCTGCGGCAGCAGCGTCAATTGCGGCTCCAGCACCGCGACGCCGCCGAGGTCGATGCCGTCATTGCGGTGGCTGGCGAAGATCTCGGCAAGCTTGGCCGCATTGTTGGTCTGGAAGCCCGGCGCGCCGAGATCGCGCAGCACCGTGTAATTCCCCGTCTTGTTGGCATGGTCGAGCGCCAGCAGCGAGCCGCGCACCAGGATCAGCACGCCGTTGCGGTCGATATTGGCCGGCTTCGGCGCCTGGGGCTTGGCCGATTTCTGGATTTTCGACGTTTGCGCCAGGGCAGGCTGGACAAGCTGCGGAACGGCTGCCGTCAGCACCAAGGCGGCCAGCAACATTCTGCCCGTCGGCCGCACCGATCCCGGCAAGATTGAGGTCATGCCCGCTGCATCAGTTGAGTGTCCACGATGCGCCGACGCTGACGCCGACATCGCCACGGTTGGTGGAGGCCGACACGGCGGCGTTGAGGCGGAAATCCAGGCTCGTGCTATAGCCAAGGCCGAGCGCCAGGCCCGACTGGCCCTTGAAATGGCCAAAGCCGCCGGCCAGCGACAATTTGCCGGGCCTGTCGTCGTAACGCAATCCCGCCGTCGCCAGCGCAAGCGCCGTTCCGGCGCGGGCTTCCGAGCGGTTTTCGCTGACCTGCTCGCCAAGGTTCTGCAACCCGCCCTCCAGCGCGCTGACGCGGCCGTCGAGCAGGGCGATGTTAGCCTCGTTGATCGTGGTGCGACTGTCGAGGCTGAAAATCTGCGCGGTGTGCAGGTTGAGCGTGTTGGTATTGTTGGTGATACGCGCCTCGTGATCGGCAAGCTGGATCGTATGATTGCCGACCGTCGTGTTGAGCGCGTTGATCTGGTTGGTGTTGTTGACAATGCGCGTCTCGTGATCGGCAAGCTGCATCGTGTGGCTGCTTACCGTGGTGTTGAGCGAGGCGATCTGGGTGGTATGGGCTGCAACGTCGTCGGCCAGTCCTTCGAGTTCGTCGATGTTCACGGAAGCGGTCGCCAGATTGCCCGCGGCGTCGGACGTCACCAGGTATTTCGGTCCGCTCTGGGCCTCCCTGCTGGCTGCGCTGTTGATGCCCGACAGAGTGTAGGTGGCGCTGCTGTTGCCGATAGCCACCTGATTGGCGCGTGTCGTGGTCACACCTTGGCCTACGGCGACTGAATCGGCAAAATTGGCCGTCGCACCGGTGCCGAGGGCGGTGGCATTCACCGCATTCGCCTTGGCCGAGGCGCCAAGAGCGGTAGCGTTGGCCTGGTTAGGGCCTCCCGCACCAGCCTGAGCACGGGCGCCGATAGCCGTCGTGCTTGCATTGTTATGGTTGATGGGACCCGAGATTCCCCCGGCCCACGCATCATCGCCAAGAGCGGTACTGAGGTCTCCATCAGAAACGGCTCTACCGCCGACCGCCGTCGAGGATCCGCCCGCAGCTTGGGCGATAGTTCCGCATGCCATACCGGTGGGCGAAGCCCCGGCGCCATCTGCGCCATAATTTATATCTTCACACACAAACGCAGCCGCCGGAGTCGGCGCGAGGGCCACCAGGCCGGCTGCCGCGGCTATCACCAAAGCTCCGGCCCCGCGAACCGGCACGCGGGACGACATCAGGATTCCGGCAGCCCCCAATGCAGCCGACCACTCAAAGCCTTCTACAACACGGCTCTTCATCGAATTATCCCCTTCTTTCCAGAACGGCGCCGGCCGATCGCAAAGCTCCCGATGAGATGGACCATGCATGAAGCCGGCAACGGCCGGACAGTCGGCAAATGCCTACACTTCGCGGCATTCCCCCTGTTCTTGCAGCGTTTTCAGTCCTGGCTGTTGCAATCTTGCAACGTCGGGCCGGTTGACTGACCGAAATCACGAAAACGGCCGCGCGCTCGTCAGCAGCGCCACGAACTGGCTTTGGCGACTGGTTCCGGTTTTCCGAAAAATTCGCTCGAGATAAGTACGGGCCGATTTGACGGCGATACCGATTTCGAGGGCGGCTTCCTGTACGGAACGGCCTGAGGCAAGCACGACGGCGAGCCGGGCTTCCGCCGGCGTCAAGTCGAACAGGCCCGAAAGGATATCGGGCGACGGCACCGTCGCGCTGATGCTGACGGCAGTTGCCGCGACAAGGATATCCGCGCCCGAAAAGATGTCATGTGCGGCACGGCGCAACGGCAAAAGGTGAACGATCAGCGCAGGCCGCCCCTCAACGGCTGGGACAGGGATGGACCGCACAACGCGATGGTCGTCGTTGTGCATGATGGCTTGCTGGAAAAGCGCGTTTGCAGATAGGTCCGCAAGCACCATGCCGCCGCCGGCCTGGGGGATGAACACGTCCTTCATATCTTCCAGCAGGCGGTTGACCGTCAGCACACGGCCTGATCCGCTCATGACAGCGGCCGGCAGTCCGATTTCGCCCAGCGCCGATGCGGCGGTCCTGGCGCGTTCCATGCCAAGACGCGCGGCAACAAGGCCGGCCCGCGCCAGATGCGGACGCAGTCCGTTCAGCAGGTCGATCGCCGCTTGATCGTACTTGCCGTCCTTCAGCCAGCGCTGGAAGACGAACAGCACCAGCTCTCCGCTCGGCATGGGAATCGACGTGCAGACGGGCGATCCGACGCCGAAATTTCTTGCCCATGCGTAGATCGGGTCCCGCTCGATCTCATCGCCGGTCATGAAGTCGTCGACCCGCACAAAGCTTGCCGGCTGAGTGCTGCACATGCGCTGCACGCTCTCGGAAAATTTCCAATCTGCCATGAAAGCGTCGATCAAGGGCTCGGCCTGCGCCTCGCCGATGGCTCGAAGCGGGGAATGATCGCTGATCATGAAAATCGAGCCGCTTGCCGAGCGCGTGATCGCACTGGTCGCTTCCAACGCTCCCGGCCACTGCTCGGCGGCGAACGCTGCTTCGTAGATACGATCGACGATGGCGAAGGCTTCTTCGTCGCGCGGCACTTCCAGCATCGGCGCCCCCATGGCTGGCGAAGCAAGAATTGAAATCTCATCCTGCCACGCAAAGTTGCATGGCGGAAGCTTTCAACCGCTGGCGCTTAGGGATCGCTTACGGCGTCGGGAAATAGCACCGCGCAGGCACCGCCAAAGCGGACGCCACGCGGTCAAGAGTCGCAGTTCAGGCCCTTTCGGCATGGTTTATTAATTGCTTGACCCGATTGTGAATTCGGGCCGGGTTGAAGCACGACCCCAAAAAGGCCATGCTTTACCTGTAAAAATCGAGTCTACGGCGATCCCGCTGACGCGGAGATGGCGTTTGGCTGAAAGGGATATGATGCGGCAAGGATATGCGCGCTGGCTGACGGGGCTGGCAATCGCGACGGGCATGGCGATCTCGGCTTTGCCGGCGCATGCCAAACAGACCGCCGAGCCGGTCAGGATCACATCCTTCTCGGGGGCCTATCTCGCCGCCAGGATTGCCGACGGCGACAACGACCTCGACAGCGCCATTTCCTATTACAAACAGGCGCTTGCCTTCGATCCGAACGATACGGGACTGCAGCAGAGCCTGATGCTGTCGCTGATCGCGCAGGGGCGCTTCGACGAATCCCTGGTCTATGCCGACAAGCTCAAGGCGGTTCCCGATGTCGAGCGCTTCTCGCGCCTGGCGCTGGCCATCGATTCCTTCCACAAGAAGGATTTCTCCAAGGCCGAATACTGGCTCAAGCTGTCGCTCGAGTCCGATCTCGACCGGCTGATCTCCGGCGTCATGACCGGCTGGGCCAAGCAGGGTGCGGGTGACGCCGGCGAGGCCATGGCTTCCATCGACAAGCTGCAAGGCCCCGACTGGTTCAGCCTGTTCAAGTCCTTCCACCGCGCCTTGATTGCCGACGCCTCCGGCCTGCCCGACAGGGCGGATGCGCTCTACACCGCCACCGTGCAGGACACGGCCGCCGGCGGTGCGGCCCCCGAAACATGGATGCGCAACGCGCAGGCCTACGCCTCTTTCCTCGCCCGCAAAGGCGACAAGGCCAAGGCGCTGTCGGTGCTCGACAAGGCCGAGGCGTTTGCGCCCGGCAAGGTCGAGATTGCGGCCCTTCGCGACAAGATCAACAAGGGCGAAAAGATCGAGCCCTTCGTTGCCGGTCCGTCGGACGGCGCCTCGGAAATCCTACTCGATCTCGCCACCGCGCTCAACCGTGGCGGCGGCGAGCCGTTCGTGCGGCTTTATCTGCAATATGCCCTGGCGCTGCGGCCCGACAACGACGCGGCGCTCGTTCAGCTTGCCGCCGTTGCCGAGCAGTTGAAAGATGGCGAGGGCGCCATCGCGCTCTATCGCCGCATTCCCGCCGGCTCGCCGCTGAAGCAGCTTTCGGACCTGCAGCTTGGCCTCAACCTTGCCGATCTCGACCGCAACGACGAGGCGATCACTCACCTCAAGGCCATCGTCGATGCGCATCCAGACGACATGCGCGCCTATCTGGCGCTCGGCGGCGTCTATTCCTCGAAGGAGGATTTCCGCTCCGCCGCCAATCTTTACGACAAGGCAGTCGAGGTGCTGAAGACGCCGACCGCCGCCAACTGGAACATCTTCTACCAGCGCGGCATCGCCTATGAGCGGCTGAAGGAATGGCCGAAGGCCGAGCCGAATTTCCGCAAGGCGCTGGAGCTCTACCCCGACCAGCCGCAGGTTCTGAACTATCTCGGCTATTCCTGGGTCGACAAGAACATGAACCTCAAGGAAGGCCTCGCGATGATCCAGAAGGCCGTCGACCTGAGGCCGAGCGACGGCTACATCGTCGATTCGCTGGGCTGGGCCTATTACCGCCTTGGCCAGTTCGACGATGCAGTGCGCGAAATGGAACGCGCCGTTTCGTTGAAGCCGGAGGATCCGGTGCTCAACGATCACCTCGGCGACGCTTACTGGCGCGTCGGCCGCAAGCTGGAAGCCACCTTCCAGTGGAATCAGGCGCGCGACCTGAAGCCGGACCCGGATGTGCTTGCCGCCTTGCAGCAAAAGCTGATGAAAGGCCTGCCGCCGATCGAATCCAACACGGCGCAGGAAACCCCGAACGTAAAGCCCTTGCCGGCGCCCGCCCCTAAGGGGTGACCCTTCTTTCCTTCTCCCCTTGTGGGAGAAGGTGGATCGGCGCGCAGCGCCGAGACGGTTGAGGGGTGTCGGACGGATTGCCGTCGGTGCCAAGCTGGAACACCCCTCATCCGACCGAGCTTCGCTCGGCCACCTTCTCCCACAAGGGGAGAAGGGAACACCTTCAAAGGCCTGACCCCCTCTGCCTTGACGCTTGCTGGCCAGGCATCTAGGACGTGCCGGCATCCCGCCTTTCCCGCCGAGGCCGCCGTGACCATTCCTGCCCACATGCACCCCAGCCGCTCGTTCCAGGGGCTGATCCTGACGTTGCATAATTACTGGGCGGACTATGGCTGCGTCGTCCTCCAGCCTTACGACATGGAAGTCGGCGCCGGCACATTCCATCCGGCAACGACATTGCGCGCGCTCGGTCCAAAACGCTGGAATGCCGCCTATGTCCAGCCCTCGCGCCGCCCCAAGGACGGCCGCTATGGCGAGAACCCGAACCGGCTGCAGCACTATTACCAATACCAGGTGATCCTGAAGCCCAATCCGCCCAATCTGCAGGAGCTTTACCTCGGCTCGCTGGCCGCGATCGGCATCGATCCGCTGCTGCATGACATCCGCTTCGTCGAGGACGACTGGGAAAGCCCGACGCTGGGCGCCTGGGGGCTGGGCTGGGAGTGCTGGTGCGACGGCATGGAGGTGTCGCAGTTCACCTATTTCCAGCAGGTCTGCGGCATCGAATGCGCCCCGGTGGCGGGCGAGCTCACTTACGGGCTGGAACGGCTGGCCATGTATGTGCAGGGCGTCGACAATGTCTACGACCTCAACTTCAACGGCCGCGAAGGCGCCGACAAGGTGACCTATGGCGACGTCTTTCTGCAGGCCGAGCAGGAATATTCGCGCCACAATTTCGAATTCGCCAACACCGCAATGCTGCTCAGGCATTTCGAGGACGCCGAAGCCGAGTGCAAGGCGCTGCTCGAAGCCGGCGCGCCTGTCTCCCCCCTTGAGGGGGAGATGCCCGCGAAGCGGGCAGAGGGGGCCACCTCAGAAGGCACCACAAGTAAAACGTCGAGCACTGCACGAGCGACCCCTCCCGGCCAGACCTTGTCTGGCCACCTTCCGCTCAAGGGGGAGGGATATCACCGCCTTGTATTCCCCGCCTACGACCAGTGCATCAAGGCCAGCCACGTCTTCAACCTGCTCGATGCCCGCGGCGTCATTTCGGTCACCGAGCGCCAGAGTTATATTTTGCGGGTGCGCAATCTGGCCAAGGCCTGCGGCGAGGCGTTTTTGCTGACCGAGGCGGGCGGAATGGCGGCTTAGCTCCAGGCGGTTTCGGCAGGGGCGCTGATTGGCAACGTGCCTTGGCCACTTGCACCGGATATTGTCCGCAGCGCCTGCCTGACGCCGGGCATCGAGAACGTGCCATGAACTTGCGCCGTGAAGCAGGCGCTGAGCGCGAGGATCTGCAGGAATGTCGATGCCGTTCTCATGGTCGGTCAGCCAATAGCTCTCTGCCTGAGCGTTGGTCGCTTCAGCGCTGCGTTCGGTTCAGGGAAATCTTTGATCCAAGGACGGGCGGACCGGCGCGTGTCCGACAGGCGGCTGAATTTTTTCGGAAATCGCCGTTAGATGTCCCGATCGAGCGGGGAAGGGTGACAGCGGCCAGCCGAGTTGCTATGCCCCCGCTTACCTCCCCCTCGATGGGGGAGGTCGCCGCGAAGCGGCGGCTATTTTTGTCCATGAGTTCCTTCGATGCCCGACCTGCTTTTAGAACTCCGTTCGGAAGAGATTCCCGCCCGCATGCAGCGCAAGGCTGCCGGCGATCTCAGGAAGCTTTTGACCGACGGGCTGGTCGACGCCGGGCTGACCTACGAGGCGGCGCGCGAATATTGGACGCCGCGCCGGTTGACGCTCGACATTCGCGGCCTGACCGCCCGCTCGAAGGACATCAGCGAGGAGATCAAGGGGCCTTCGACCAAGGCGCCCGAGCCGGCGGTGCAGGGTTTTCTGCGCAAGGCCGGCCTTGCCTCGATTGCCGAGGCGCATGTGCATTCCGATCCGAAGAAGGGCGACTTCTACGTCGCCCATATTTCCAGGCCGGGCAGGCCGGCGGAGCAGATCATCGCCGAGCTGGTGCCGGGCATCATCCGAAACTTCCCCTGGCCGAAATCGATGCGCTGGGGGCCGGCTTCGGCCAAGCCCGGCTCGCTGCGCTGGGTGCGGCCGCTGCAATCGATCCTGTGCACCTTCGGCCCCGAAACCGAGGAGCCGGTGGTGGTCGATTTCGAGATCGACGGCATCCGCTCCGGCAATGTCACCTACGGCCACCGTTTCCATGCGCCGGGCGCCATCACGGTGCGCCGCTTCGACGATTATGTCGCCAAGCTTGAGGCGGCCAAGGTCGTGCTCGATGCCGACAGACGCAAAGAGATCATTCTCGCCGATGCCAGGAACCTCGCCTTCGCCAGCGGGCTCGATCTCGTCGAGGACGAGGGGCTGCTGGAGGAAGTGTCGGGCCTGGTCGAATGGCCTGTCGTGCTGATGGGCGAATTCGAACAGGATTTTCTCGCCATTCCGGCCGAGGTGATCCGGCTCACCATCCGCGCCAACCAGAAGTGTTTTGTGACGCGGCCACATGGCGCGGGCGAAGAGCTCTCCAACCGCTTCATCCTGACCGCCAACATCGACGCCAAGGACGGCGGCAAGGAGATCGCCCACGGCAATGGCAAGGTGGTGCGCGCGCGCCTGTCCGACGCGCTCTATTTCTGGAGAACCGACCAGGGCGACCTGCCGGATCTCGACCAGCTGCAGGCATCGGCGCAAAAGTTCGGACTCGATCTGAACAAACCGCTCGACCAGCGCATGGCCCGCCTCGACCACCTCAATGTAACGTTTCATGCCAAGCTCGGCACGCAGGGCGAGCGGGTGGAGCGGATTGCCAGGTTGGCCGAAGAATTGGCGCCGCTCGTGGCGCAGTCGATCTCCCCCCTTGAGGGGGAGATGGCCGGCAGGCCAGAGGGGGTCGCCTCGGCTGGCGCGACGCGACCTGACGTTTCGAAGCAAGAGGAAGTTGGCGCTCCACGCGAGATGACCCCCTCTGTCGCCTTCGGCGACATCTCCCCCTCGAGGGGGGAGATTACCGCGCTGGCGCGCCGCGCCGCCGTGCTCGCCAAGGCCGACCTCACCACCGAAGTGGTTGGCGAGTTCCCGGAACTGCAAGGCGCCATGGGCCGCAAATACGCACTGCTGCAGGGCGAGCATCCTTCCGTTGCCGCGGCGATCGAGGAACACTACAAGCCGCAGGGACCGTCCGATCGCGTGCCAACCGATCCGGTTTCAGTGGTCGTGGCGCTTGCCGACAAGCTCGACACGCTGGTCGGGTTCTGGGCTATTGATGAAAAGCCGACCGGATCGAAGGACCCCTATGCGCTGCGTCGTGCAGCACTGGGAGTGATCAGAATCTTGGTCGAGAATGAGGTCCGATTGGAGATTGCTATGCAGTTTATCCGTTCAGGGCGTCATCTAATGGCGCAACTGCTTCAAAAGGAGGCCGGCAAAGCCGAGGCTCGGCTTGCACCCATGCGAGCAATGGAAGAACTGTCCGGAAAAGGCTTGTTGAGCCAACTGACCAGCCTATCCGAACGCGCCTCTCAACTGATGTTTAGCGACGCCGATGTACCGCCTCAGGATTGGGAGATTGATCGCGCCCGCGACCTCCTGTCTTTCTTCCACGATCGCCTAAAGGTCTATCTCCGCGATCAGGGCGCGCGGCATGATCTGATCGACGCGGTTCTGGCGGCAGGTTCGCGCCCGATCTCCCCCCTAGAGGGGGAGATGTCGGCGAAGCCGACAGAGGGGGGCGCTGTCCCGCCAGCCTCTCATTCTGTCGCGCCCCCCTCTGCCCTGCCGGGCATCTCCCCCTCTAGGGGGGAGATCGGCCAATCGTCCAACGACGACCTCCTGCAAATCGTCCGCCGCGTCGAAGCGCTTGGCTCCTTCCTCGACAGCGAGGACGGCAGGAACCTGCTTGCCGGCACCAAGCGCGCTGCCAACATCGTGGCTGCCGAAGAGAAGAAGGCGACGGCGATCGCAAGCAGCGTTTCGCCGGCGCTGTTCCGGGAGGACGCGGAGAAAGCCTTGTACGCCGCGGTCAATCAGGCCGAGAGGCAAGCCGGCGAAGCAATTCAAAACGAAGACTTTTCCGCCGCCATGCTGGCGCTTAGCGTGTTGCGCGAGCCGGTTGATTCATTCTTTGAGAAAGTCCTCGTAAACGATCAGGATCAGGCCGTGCGCGCCAATCGCCTGGCATTGCTCGCCCGCATCCGCGCGGCGACCGACCGGGTCGCGGATTTCTCCAAGATAGCCGGCTGACGTCCGGGAAGAAATCCTCGCTTATGCTTCAGGCGCTATTTCGGCTGGTCGGGAGCTGCTAGCGGGGCAGGCTGCTGCGCAGCCGGTTCAGGGGTTTTGCTGGCGACCTTTGGGTCGGCTTTGCTGTCCGCGGCGGGCGCGGCAGCGATGGCCGGCGCGACCTTGGGCGCCGGCGTTGCAAAGGCATCGCCGACGATACCGCCGCGAATGATCATCGGGCTTCCGTCGAAGCCATGACTCGGCTGGCTCGGGATCGCCGCGACCTTTTCATCGGTGACGTTTTCATTGACGTCAGGCAACTTCTCGCCGAGCGCGACGATCGACGGTGTTTTTGCCCGTTCGAGCGCGCCGGCACTTACAACCGAAGGCGTCGCCGTCGTTTGCCCGAGAAAAACGAGCGACGAGGCCTGTGCCGTGCCGGCCATAAACGCCAGACCAAGCGCTCCAAGGATACGCATCGAAAGCATGATAATTCCCCTTGCCCAACAAGACGGCACCGTAGCCGAGGGCAGTTGATGCCGGCTTGCGGGGAAACGGAGCATTTTAGTGATTTGCGATTCGCCTACGCCCGGACTTGCTCCGTCGGCGTCAGCGTATTAGGCACCCGCATCCGTGAGGTGACGACAGTGGCTGAAATTCGTGCCGTCGGCGAGGCGATGGAAAGGGCGTTGGCGCTGCTCGAGAGCGGCGATGTCGTCGCCATCCCGACCGAGACCGTCTATGGGCTGGCCGGCGACGCGACCAATGGCGTTGCCGTGGCCCGCATCTTCGAAGCCAAGGGCCGCCCTCGCTTCAACCCGCTGATCGCCCATATAGCTGACCCGGCGATGGCCGAGCGCATCGCGCTGTTCGATCCGCTGTCGGAAAGATTGGCGCAGGCATTCTGGCCGGGGCCGCTGACGCTGGTGCTGCCGCAACGGCCCGGCAGCGGCATTCATCCGCTGGTCACCGCCGGTCTGGAAACGATCGCGCTGCGCATGCCGCAAGGCTTTGGCGGCGAGCTGATCGCCAGGTTCGGCCGCGCGCTGGCGGCGCCAAGCGCCAATTTCTCGGGCAGGATCAGCGCCACGACGGCCGAGGCCGTGGCCGCCGATCTCGGTCCCCGGATCAAGCTTGTGGTCGATGGCGGCGCGACGCCGGTCGGGCTGGAATCGACCATTGTCAAGGTCGAAGCTGGAAAGCTGCGGCTGCTGCGGCCGGGCGGCATTGCCGCCGAAGAGATCGAAGCAGTGGCCGGGTCAAAGTTGCTGCGCGGCGCTTCGGTCATCGAGGCACCTGGCATGCTTGCCTCGCACTATGCGCCAGGTGCGGCGGTGCGGCTCAATGCTGCGGAGGTCGCACCGGGCGAAGCCTTGCTGGCCTTCGGCCGCCGCCGTGCCGAAGGCTGGCGCGACGCAGCCGCCCTGCGCAATTTGTCGGAGACCGGCGACCTGCGCGAGGCGGCAAGCAATCTCTTCGCTCATCTGCAGGATCTCGATAGCAGTCGCGCCAAAACCATCGCCGTCGAGCCGATCCCGTTCGACGGGCTGGGCGAGGCGATCAATGACCGGCTTTCGCGCGCCGCCGCCCCGCGTGACAAGATCGCCCCGCGTGACAAGATGGATTGAGCACCATAGTTTCCACCCATGAACGACATTTCCCCCGATCTCGACCCCGCCGTCGTCGCGCGCTTTGCGGCAATCGTCGGCGACAAATATGCGCTGCGCGATCAGCGGGACATCGCACCGTACCTCACCGAGCGGCGCGGACTTTGGCACGGCAGGACGGCTTTGGTGCTGAGGCCGGGGAGCGTCGAGGAGGTCAGCCGCATCCTGCGGCTGGCAACCGAAACCGGCACGCCCATCGTGCCGCAAAGCGGCAACACCGGCCTGGTCGGCGCCCAGGTGCCGGACGCATCCGGCCGCGAGATCGTGCTGTCGCTGTCGCGGCTGAACCGCATCCGCGAGATCGATACGCTGTCCAACACGGTGACGGTCGAAACCGGCGTCATCCTGCAGACGCTGCAGGAAGCGGCCGATGCCGCCGACCGGCTGTTTCCGCTGTCGCTTGCCGCGCAAGGCTCCTGCCAGATCGGCGGCAATCTCTCGTCCAACGCCGGCGGCACTGGCGTGCTTGCCTACGGCAATGCGCGCGAGCTGTGCCTCGGCGTCGAAGTGGTGCTGCCGACCGGTGAAGTGTTCGACGATCTGCGCAAGCTGAAAAAAGACAATACCGGCTACGATCTGAAGAACCTGTTCGTCGGCGCCGAGGGTACGCTCGGCATCATTACCGCCGCCGTGCTCAAGCTGTTCCCCAAGCCCAAGGGGCGCGAGGTGGCGTTTGCCGGCCTGTCATCGCCGGAGGCGGCATTGTCGCTGTTCAGCCTGGCGATGGACCGTGCAGGGGCAGCGCTCACCGCCTTCGAGCTGATCGGCCAGAGGCCTTACGACTTCACGCTTGCCCACGCACAAGGCGCGGTGCGGCCGCTTGCCGGCGATTGGCCGTGGTATGTGCTGATGCAGATCTCGTCGGGCCGTTCGGCCGACGATGCGAGGGCGCTGATCGAGGAGGTGCTGAAGGCAGGCCTCGAGCAAGCGATCGTCGGCGATGCGGTGATCGCGGCAAGCATGGCCCAGGGCGATGCGTTCTGGAATTTCCGCGAGGTGCTGCCCGAGGCGCAGAAACCGGAAGGTGCCTCGATCAAGCACGACATCTCGGTGCCGGTGGCGTCAATCCCGCCCTTCATTGAAAAGGCCGCCGGCGCCGTGCAATCGGTCAGTCCCGGCGCGCGCGTCGTCTGCTTCGGCCACATGGGCGACGGGAACCTGCACTATAACATCTCCCGGCCGGCCGACGGCGATGACGAGGCGTTTCTCGGCCTTTACCACGTAATGAACAAGGCCGTGCACGACGTCGTGCGCGCGTTTCATGGCTCGATCTCGGCCGAGCACGGCATCGGCCAGTTGAAGCGGGACGAATTGATCGCGACGGCGCCGCCGATGGCGATCGAGCTGATGCGCAGGGTGAAGGCCGCCTTCGATCCGGCCGGCATCATGAATCCGGGTAAGGTTATCTGATCCTTTCGCCGGCCTGCGCCGGTTGGCATTCCGATAACCATCCGCCCCGGATCAGCAAAATTTAACCGACTTTCTTAAGCGCGAGGATAAGAAGCCCGCGCTAATGTTTCTCCACAAACGAGGCTGGGAAAACCGGCCCGGAGAACCGGAAACACCGGCTCTCAGGAGAAACAGGAAAGGCACGATATGAACACTGGACTGAAGCCAGTCTGGGCCGGGCGCAATATGCGCCTCGACCCATTCCGCCTGCCGCAGGTGGTGAGCTACGCCACGCGCGACGACTATGGCGAGGTTACCTTCACCATCGACCAGCGCGGCGCGGTTATCCGCCGCACGCTGGAGATGAGCGGCGTGCCGGCGATCATCGCTCTGCCCGCCAACGCGTTTCGCGGCGTCGCCGCCCGCGCGATGGAGGATCCGGATGGCAATGTCACAGTGACGCTTGAGCTTCTGCACAATGACCCGATGCTGTCGGTGCCGCTGCTGGTCGCCGACGATCTCGACGACGTCGCCGCCGACTGGCGCGCCTGGGCCGACGCCTACCGCCTGCCGATGCTGCTGATCGAGGCCGACGGCATCGCCCGCACGCTGGAAGAATCGCTCGGCGCCGCCATCAAGGCGCTGCCGGCGCAGGACCGCCGCAAGGGTCGCGTCTCGACCATGCGCCGCCCGCGCTTCCTCGCCCGCCGCCGCGCCGGCGACCTCGGCCTCAGGCTGGTCATCGGCGGCGAAGAGCTTATTTCGCGGGAATAGCTAAACCAGCGGCTTCAGCGCCACCCAGACCGCGCCGCCGATCAGGCCGAGGAAGATCAGCCAGCCGACCTGGTTGTTCGATCTGAACAGCCTCAGGCACTGGTCCGGATCGTCGATGTCGAGCACGCCGATCTGCCGCGCCAGATTCGCGCCGGCGGCGATCAGCCCGGCAAGTGCAGGCACCGGTGCCTGTGCCGAGGCAAAGGCGATGGCGAAGCAGACCAGCGCTCCGCCATAAAGCCCGGCCAGCCAGACCTTGGTATTGTCGCCGAACAGGCGCGCCGTCGAGCGCACGCCGACGATGGCGTCGTCTTCCTTGTCCTGATGCGCATAGATCGTGTCATAGCCGATCACCCACAGGATCGAGCCGATATAGAGCATGATTGCCGGCCCATCGAGATCGCCGAACTCGACCGCCCATCCCATCAGCGCTCCCCAGGAAAAGGCAAGGCCGAGAACGAGTTGCGGCCAATTGGTGTACCGCTTCATGAACGGGTAGACGGCGACGATGACCAGCGAGCCGATGCCGAGCAAGATGGCGAAGCTGTTGAACTGCAAAAGCACGGCAAGGCCGACCAGTGCCTGCACGACAACAAACATCCAGGCCTGCCGGCGCGTGACCTTGCCGGCCGGCAGCGGCCGCGAGCGCGTGCGTTCCACCTGGTTGTCGATGTCCTCGTCGACCAAATCATTGTAGGTGCAGCCGGCGCCGCGCATGGCGAACGCGCCAAGAAAAAACAGCAGCAGATACCACGGCGACGGCAGCAGAGAGAGCAGCGGGTCCGTCGGACGCGGATAGGCGCTCGCGGCAAGCGCAGCCGACCACCAGCATGGCCACAGCAGCAATTGCCAGCCGATCGGCCGGTCCCACCGGGCAAGCTGCGCATAGGGCCACAACCGCCGCGGCAGCACGCGATAGACCCAGTGGCCGCTCGGCGCATCGGCGACGCGGCCCTGGGCCGCTTTCGACTGGACGGTTTCCATTTTGCTGGAGTGGCAGCAGAGGCGAATGCCGTCAAGCGTCAAGCAGCCCCCGCACGCTCGCCACGCGCAATCGGCGCTTCGGCAGCCAAATGTCTTGACCCGTCGCGCGCGGCGCAATAGCGCAGTCCTGGTCTTGGAATGACGAGGAATCTGGGCATGCGTGTTTTGCTGATCGGCTCCGGCGGACGAGAACATGCGCTTGCCTGGAAGATCGCGGCGTCGCCGCTGCTGACCAAACTCTACGCGGCGCCCGGCAATCCGGGCATCGGCCGCGAAGCCGAGTTGGTGAGGCTCGATATTGCGGATCACACGGCGGTGGCCCGGTTCTGCCGCGAGAATGAGATAGGCCTCGTCGTGGTCGGGCCGGAAGGGCCGCTGGTCGCCGGCATTGCCGACGACCTGCGCGCCGAGGGCATCCGCGTCTTCGGACCGTCAAAGGCAGCGGCACGGCTGGAAGGCTCGAAAGGTTTCACCAAGGACCTCTGCGCCAGATACGGCATCCCGACCGCCGCCTATGGCCGCTTCGACGATCTGGCTTCGGCCAGGACCTATGTCGAGAAGACGGGTGCGCCGATCGTCATCAAGGCCGACGGCCTCGCTGCCGGCAAGGGCGTCACCGTCGCCATGACGCTTGACGAGGCGCTGGCCGCGCTCGACGCCTGTTTTGACGGCTCCTTCGGCCAGGCCGGCGCGGAAGTGGTGGTCGAGGAGTTTCTCGTCGGCGAAGAAGCAAGTTTCTTCTGCCTGTGCGACGGCACCACCGCGCTGCCCTTCGGCACCGCGCAGGACCACAAGCGCCTCAGTGACGGCGACACCGGCCCGAACACCGGCGGCATGGGCGCCTATTCGCCGGCGCCGGTGATGACGCCGGAAATGATCGACCGAACCATGCGCGAGATCGTCGAGCCGACCATGCGCGGCATGGCTGAAACAGGCGCTCCGTTTTCCGGCGTGCTGTTTGCCGGGCTGATGATTACTGACAAGGGGCCGAAGCTGATCGAATACAACACCCGTTTCGGCGACCCGGAATGCCAGGTGCTGATGATGCGGCTGAAGGACGATCTGCTCGTCCTGCTCAACGCAGCCGCCGACGGCCAGCTGGCGCACACCTCGGTGCGCTGGCGCGACGAGGCGGCGCTCACCGTGGTGATGGCAGCCAGGGGTTATCCCGGCACGCCGGAAAGGGGCTCGGTCATCCGCGGCGTCGAGGCGGCGGCGGGTGAGGGCGTCGAGATATTTCATGCCGGCACCGCCATCAACGGCGGCGCCCTCGTCGCCAATGGCGGTCGCGTGCTCAACATCACGGCGACCGGCCGCACGGTCGGCGAGGCGCAGAAGAAGGCTTACGCCGCGCTCGAGCGGATCGACTGGCCGCAAGGCTTTTGCCGCCGCGACATTGGCTGGCTGGCGGTGGCGCGCGAGCAGGCGGACTGATGCTCGGGCGGCCTTCGGCCTCAGCGCAAGCCGTGGTCGAATTCGGTCGAGACGCTGCTGACCGCATCGGCGGTGGAGACAAATCCTGGCACCGATGCCGCACGCTTTTCGTTTCGCGTCCAGGCGACATATTCGGCAATCCCGCGCGGCAGGGCCGGCGCCGCCTTCACCGCAGCCATTTGAAAGCCGCTGCTGAACCTGGCCAGGCGCGCCCTGAATACCGCGACCATCTCCTCGAAGCTTGCTGGCGTCACGCTGGCGTAAGTGATGGTGCCGCCGGCGAGCCCGGCTTCGCGTGAGAGCGGCACCGGTATCGAGGCGAGATAATCCGGCTGCACGTCGATCAGGCCGCCGAACGGCCACTGCGCGCGCAATTCCGTGGCGTTCATCGGCGCGACGCTGACGTCGATATCGTTGGGTGTGCCCGCGACCCTGTAAGGGCAGCGGAACCGGCCGCAATTTGCTCGCGCCGAAAACTGCCAGAGCGCATAACCCTGCCAGTTGCCCATCGGAAAATGCACGCCGATGTCTGGCTTGTAGCGCGCATACCACAGCGGCAGCCGCGACAGCAGCTGGTATTTGTATCTGTTGTCGGCGATGTGCCGGGCGGTCGTTCCATTGGTGTAGAGCACCGGAAAGCGGCCGAGCCGCCGATGCACCTGACGGACGAATTCTTCGGCGTCGTCCAGCGACATCCACTGCGTCGGGTCGTCGTCCTCGATGTCGAGGGCAAGCAGGTCGTCCGGCCCGGGTTCGGCGAACTCGATGAAATGATTGGCCTGGCCGACCGGGTTGCCGGGGCGGGCGAGGTGATAGGCGCCCCATTTCAAGCCAAGCGCCTTGGCCACAACCTTGCGCGTCTGGAACAGCTCACGCGCCACCGCATGGCGCTTCCAAAGCGTCTTGCACAGCCGCGTCTCGGTCTCGTCGCCGAAACAGAAATATGGTGGCGGCATTCCGTCGGATGCCTTGTTGATGAAGCCGACAAGACGCTTGTCGGCGGCTAGCCGGGTCCAGTCGATGGAATTGTATTCGTAGGCGTCGACGACCAGCGCCCGGTCGGCATCCTTCCAAGGTTCGGAGAAATCCGAGGCCTTTGCCGGCGTCAGCGCCAGGGTCATCGCGGCCGCGACAACGAGAAGCGCTGAGCGGACAAGGGGGCGCGCCGGCGTTTTCAAACAGCACATCCTTGCTGGCCAAAGCCAAATCCTGAACCGCCCTGGTTAAGGAAATGCTTTCGATCGCGGCCCGCGCATGCCACGGCTCGGTCAGCTTCTCCGTCGATGGTCTTGATGGTTGTCACTGGCGAGAGGGGATATGAAACGGGTCGAGCGCCGGCACTTGCAACAGCGTTCCCTCGGCCTCGCGTTTGCGATGAGGGGTCAGCGAACATGGTGGTGAGCACAATATGCCGCGATCCGACCAATAGGCTGCACCGTTCTCGACCTTACCTTCATGATAGCAAAAACCGGCCGTCCGCCAGAGCAGGCGCATTCGCTACAGCGATAGGTGTCAGGTCGTGCGAGCACGAGGCAATCCTATTTCGGTGTTCTGCTCTATCTTGCCGAATTTAGCCTGCGTCGTGGCAATTGCAAAATCCGCGTGACAAAGTTTGACGTTTACGTAAAAAGAAGATGGACAGGGAACTCCGAAAGCAGATGATTTTGCATCGGCACCAGTCTTAAGTAGACCTGCCAGACTGGGGAGGGCCGGACAGAGAAGGAGCGAGCGCCATGTATCGGGCACCGGTCGAGGAAATCGCCTTCACCCTGAAGCATGTCGCCGGCTTGAAGCCGGCGCTCGATGCCGGCACTTTTGCCGATCTCGGTGAGGACCTCGTCGACGCCATTCTGGCCGAGGCCGGCCGCTTCGCCAGCGAGGAGGTGGCGCCGCTCTACACGATCGGCGACCAGCACGGCGCGGTGCTCGACGGTGCTGCCGTCACTACCCCGCCCGGCTGGAAGGAACTTTATCGCCGCTGGATCGGCGGCGGCTGGAATGCGCTGTCGGCGCCTGAAGCGTATGGCGGCCAGGCGCTGCCGGCCATGCTCGGCGTCGCCGCGCTCGAAATGTGGAACTCCGCCTCGATGGCGTTCGGCATCGCCCCGACGCTGACCATGGGCGCGGTCGAAGCACTCGACAAGCATGGCTCGCAGGCACTCAAGGCCAAATATCTGGAAAAGCTGGTCTCCGGCGAATGGATGGGCACCATGAACCTGACCGAGCCGCAGGCAGGCTCGGACCTGAATGCCTTGCGAACCCGCGCCGAGCCGGCCGGCGACGGCACTTACCGCATCTTCGGGCAAAAGATATTCATCACCTATGGCGAGCACGATTTCACCGACAACATCATCCATCTGGTGCTGGCGCGGCTGCCGGACGCGCCGGCCGGCACGCGCGGCCTGTCTTTGTTCCTGGTGCCGAAATTCCTCGTCGGAGACGATGGCGCGCTGGGCAGGCGCAACGACGTCTTCTGCTCCGGGCTGGAGCACAAACTGGGCATCCACGCTTCGCCGACCTGCACGATGATTTATGGCGATGGCTTCGAAGGCACCGCGCCCGGCGCGATCGGCTGGCTGGTCGGCGGGGAGAACAAGGGCCTCGCCTGCATGTTCACCATGATGAACAATGCGCGCCTTGCCGTCGGCATTCAGGGTGTCGCGGTCGCTGAGGCGGCGACGCAGAAGGCGCTCGCCTATGCAAACGATCGCCGGCAAGGCAAGGCGGCAAGCTATGGCGGTGCCGGCATGGCGCCGATCGTGCATCACCCCGACATCCAGCGCAGTCTTCTGACCATGAAGGCGCTGACCCAGATTGCCCGTGCCATCTGCTATTCCTGCGCCCACGCCATCGATCTTGCGTCGCAGAGCGAAGATGCAAAGCACTGGCAGGAACGCGCCAATCTGTTGACGCCGCTGGCCAAGGCCTTTTCGACCGACGTCGGCGTCGAGGTCGCCTCGCTTGGGCTGCAGGTGCATGGCGGCATGGGGTTCATCGAGGAGACAGGGGCCGCAGCACTTTATCGCGACGCGCGCATCGCGCCCATTTACGAAGGCACCAATGGCATCCAGGCGATCGATCTGGTGACACGCAAGCTGCCGCTCGGCGGCGGTCGGCATGTGCATGGCTACATCGCCGAACTCAAGGCCGTCGCCGATGCGGTGCGAGCGTCGAACCTTGAAGGCTTCGGCCGCACCGCCGATCGCCTCGACCAGGCGCTCGACGAGCTCTCCCAGGCAACCCGTTTCCTGCAAGACCTGCAAGCCGAAGGCCGATCGGACGAGGCGCTGGCCGGCGCCACACCCTATCTCAGGCTGATCTCGCTTGCCGCGGGCGGGGCCTATCTGGCGCGCGGCGCGCTTGCCGACCAAAACCGCATCGCGCTTTGCCGGTTCTTCGCCGAGAACCTGCTTGGCGAAGTGGCCGCGCTCAAAGAGCGCGTCGTCGGCGGCGCCGACAGCCTTGCCGTTGCCGGCAAGGCGCTGATTTCAGCCTGACGTTCGCACGCGCCGAAATTCACAAAGGCCCGAAATTCACAAAGGACCAATCCGTGACAGACCACATCCTCGTCGAGCGCCAGGGCGCCATCCAGATCATCCGCATGAACCGTCCGGACAAGAAGAACGCCCTGACCCGCGCCATGTACGCGACGATGTCGGCGGCTCTTGCCGGCGGCGACGCCGATCCGGCGATCCGCGTCCATGTCTTTCTCGGCGTCCCCGGTGCCTTCTCGTCCGGCAACGACCTTGCCGATTTCATGGTCGTCGCCTCGGGCGGCGAAGGCGGTTCCGAGGTCTGGGATTTCCTGATGGCGCTGGCCAAGGTGGAAAAGCCGATGGTTTCCGGTGTCGACGGCATTGCGGTCGGTATCGGCACCACGCTCAACCTGCATTGCGACCTGACCTTCGCCACGCCGCGCACACTATTCCGAACGCCCTTCGTCGATCTCGGCCTTGTGCCGGAGGCCGGTTCGAGCCTGCTCGCGCCGCAGATCCTCGGCCGCCAAGGCGCCTTCGCGCTGCTTGGCCTCGGCGAGGGCTTTTCGGCCGAGCGGGCGAAGGCCGCCGGGCTGATCTACGAGGTGGTCGAGGAAGAGGCACTCGAAGCATCGGTATTGGCGGCGGCGGGCCAGATCGCTGCCAAACCGCCGCAAGCGCTGAAGATCGCGCGCGACCTGATGCGCGGCTCGCGCGACGCCCTTGTCGAGCGCATCGGCCAGGAAAGCCAGCATTTCCGCGAGCGGCTCAAATCCGACGAGGCCCGCGCAGCCTTGACGGCCTTCATGACCAGGAAGAAGGCCTAGACCTTCTGGCCTTGTCTCGCATCGTGGACCCGCCGGCAGCAACCGGCGGGTTTTCTTGCCATGATCTCTTTGTCACATCGCCATTTTTTTACATTCGGCCTGGGCCTTTGCCGAAGACGTGTCGATCATGAATGTCTTGCCTTTGGCGTCGGTCATCAACATCATGCAATGCTTGATCGGTTTCGCCATTTTCATCATTTCGGCGCTCATCTTCGCGTCGGGCATCATGGTGCCCATATGCCCATCGGGCATGATCGCCATGACCTCCCCACCCTTCATCACCGTCATTGTCCCCATCGCGTCCTCCGCAAAGGCTTGCGAAGCGAAAAGGCAGGCAAGACCGGCCATCGTGACCAACCTGAGTGAATGCATTGTTTCCTCCTGAATTTGCGCCAGCGGCGCGTTGAGCCCTTTCCTGGTTCGTTCCGGCAAGCTGGAACGTTTCACTCACACGAGATCGTGATCGTGGGAATTGGAAATCCGCCAGAAGCGGCCCGGCCTTGGCCGCCTTCATGACCAGGAAGAAGGGCTGAAAAAAATGGGCGCCGGTGCGGAAGCTGCCTGTCTCCCTACAAGGGGGAGATCGGCGGTCCACCGTCGTCCCCTAGGGATAAAGCCTCACCTTGTCCCAGCCGCCCTCGGCGTTGCGCGAAAACACGACACGGTCGTGCAGCCGGAACGGACGGTCGTGCCAGAACTCGATGGTCTGCGGCACGATGCGAAAGCCCGACCAGTGTTTTGGCCGCGGGATGTCGCCGATCGCGTGGCGCGCCGTATATTCGGCAACCGCCTTTTCCAGCGCGAAGCGGCTTTCCAGCGGCCGCGACTGCTTGGAGGCCCAGGCGCCGATGCGGCTGCCGCGCGGACGGGTCGCGTAATAGGCATCGGCTTCGGCCTCGGTGACGATCTCCACCGGGCCGCGCGCCCGCACCTGCCGGCGCAACGATTTCCAGTGGAAGCAAATCGCCGCTTTCATGCTGCCAAGAATCTCGCGGCCCTTGGCGCTTTCGAAATTCGTGTAGAAGACAAAGCCGCCCTCATCGACCCCCTTGAGCAGCACCATGCGGACATTCGGCATGCCCTCGGCGTCGACCGTCGCCAGCGCCATGCCGTTGGGGTCGTTGATTTCGCTCTTCGTCGCGTCGTCGAGCCACGCCGCAAAGAGCCGGAACGGCTCCGCCGCCTCGGTAAAGTCACTGCTTGTTAACCCGGTTTCGCTCATAGTTTTCCCAAATTTGTCGCCGGCTGGGGAGATTGCCGATTGTCGCGTATCGCGCAAGCTTTTGACAGTGGGCAATGGAGCGTTATCGCTTCGGCCAGCGCCAAAGCCATGATCGTGACAATCATCCTGCCGCTTGCCGCCTGTGGCGGGGGCGGCTTCAGCCTGGAGCAGGCGGAGGTCGACCGCTCGATACTGACCTCGAGCACGCCGGCCTCAGTCACGCCGCTCGATCAGGACCGCGCTTCCGACCAGGCTACGATCCGCAACGCCGTGTCCTCCGCCGACGTCGAGCAACTGGCCGGGCAGGCCATTCCCTGGGCGAATGCCGACACCGGCTCGCGCGGCTCCATCACCGAGCTCGCAGAATTCAGGGCTAGCGGTGAGACATGCCGTCGCTTCACCGCGTCGCGCGAGAGCTTCGACGGCGTCGCGCTGTTCAAAGGCGAAGTATGCCTGGCCGGCGGCAGCGCCTGGCGAATGCAGGACTTCAAGGCGCTCTGATTTTCCGCCGGCTATATAGCGGTAAGCCACTGGAATTTCTTCCTATGCAAGCGCATATAGGAGGCGATCATGGAACCACTCCTTCTCCAGGGCAGTAAGCATGCGCGACCCCTATGAGGTGCTGGGCGTTGCCAAGAACGCATCGGCCAAGGACATAAAATCGGCGTACCGGAAGCTCGCCAAGAAGTATCATCCGGACCAGAATCCGGATCCCAAGGCAAAGGAGCGTTTTGCCGCCGCCAACCAGGCTTACGAGATCGTCGGCGACGAGAAGAACCGGGCGGCTTTCGATCGCGGTGAGATCGACGCCGAAGGCAAACCGCGGTTTCAGGGTTTCGAGAGTGCGGCCGGCGGCGCCGATCCTTTCGCCGGTTTCCGCCGGCAGCAAGGGCCGGGCGGCGCGCATTTCGAATTCCGCACGGGCCGTCCCGGTGGTGACCCGTTCGACGGCAACAGCGACATCTTCAGCCAGATCTTCGGCGATGCTTTCAGCCAGCAGCGCGGTTCCGGCATGGGCGCCGGCCGCCGGATGCCGACCGCAGCCGACCTCAACGTGACGCTGGACGTCACCATCGAGGAGGCCGCAACCGCCGAGAAAGTGACGGCGATGTTCCCCGACGGCCGCAAGATGGCGGTCAAGTTGCCGGCCTATGTCGAGGACGGCCAGACCATCCGGTTGAAAGGCCAGGGTGAGCAAGGACCGGGGCAGCCGGGCGATGCGCTGGTCAAGATCCGTTTCCGCCGGCACCCGCGCTACCGCGTCGAAGGCCGCGACCTGCATGTCGACCTGCCGGTGGAACTGGCCGATGCGGTGCATGGCGCCAAGGTGGCGGTCGAAACCCCGACCGGCAGGATTGCGGTCAACGTTCCCCCTTGGTCGAGCTCGGACAAGGTTCTGCGGCTGAAGGGCAGGGGCCTGCCGGAAAAGGCCGGCGGTCACGGCGATCTCTACGCACATGTGCGGCTGATGCTGCCGGAGGGCGGCGACGCCGAGCTCGAGGCACTGATGCGCAGGCGAAAGGGCTGACGGTCGAAAAGGCTGGCGCTTGACGTCGTAAGCGGGCGTGAGTGGTTTCATGCCGCGTCGGTTATTGACAGGAAACGAGCAACCAGCGCCACTGGGCTGGCCGACCACAACTCGCGATCGGCCATGCGCGCACTAGCGTCTATCAGTCGCCAAGTCTTCCCCCGCGGTGCCCCATCATCATTCGGGACGCGTACATTGTGGGCGAGCTTTTGCCCGGTAGATTCGCGTCAAGAACAATCTGCTCGACGAAACCCTGATTCACTTCAATCTCCACGCATTTGTCGAGCTTATCAACGATCCAGACGGCGTATCCTTCACTCTCCTTAGATTTATAGTTGGAGTCGTCTTCAGGAATATCTGCCTCCGGATTTGCTGGAATCAACATTACCTTGGGCTTCGGGAGATCATAAGTATGACCCTCGTAGGCATATCCAAATATTACACCGCAACTAAGTATTTCTTCATCACCATTTGCCGGGTTTATATCAATCGCCCCAAGCATAAGCATAAACCTATTTACGATCGAATTAACAAACACATAACTGCTATTGTTAGGTGGTGTTTTACTAAGATATTTCTTAAACCGTAAAATTCTTTTGTCATCAGGATCGCCGTCATCAAGTATCTTTGCGATTATTATAGAATGATTCTTGTATTTTCCTGTTGTTGGCTCCAATGTCTTTTTCTTTTTGCTTGATATAGGAAGACCAAGACCAGGTATTCCATAGAGGCGCACTTGTGTGGCGTTAAATGCTCCATGGGGATCTTTCGTGGTGTAAGTCGGTCGGTGAAAATCGTCGCTCATGTTGTTACCCTCCGTTGCAATCACCAATTATAAAATTTCCCGCCACCTGAAATTCTCTTCGAAGCTTGCCGCTATGGCCGGGCGGATGCGGTCGGACACTTCGATGATGGTGGAGGCTGCGACTGCGAATGTGAGATGATCGGCATCGAGGCGTGTCCACGCGCGCGCAAGCCCAAGCGCGACATCGTCGCGCGCCTTGATTAGCTCGGTCTTGAAAAGGAACGGACGGGCCCGGAATGCATCGCCCGTGAAGTCGGAGATGTGCCGCATGTCGGCTTCGCCAACCTGCCTGATGTCGAAGCCAAGCAGGCGCTCGTCGGCCAAGCCCTGCCGCACCAGGCCGGCATGGTAGAGATCGACCAGGGTATCGAACACCGCTCCCGTGAATGGGCGAGACCGGTCATGAATCTCTTCGGTCACTTCCGTCATCTTGCGCGAGTTACTGGCAAGGCGGATCTGGCGGTCGCCCGTCAGTTCGGCGATGCGGTTGAGCTCGTTGAGGACAAGCAGGTTTGCCTGGCTGTGCCGTAACAATCGATCCATCCCGCTGTCGAAATGCAGGAACGAAAGCAGCGAAATAAGATCGGCGTTGGCTTCGTGGAACGGCCCGAAGTCGCCGTCCTGCAGGCCTTGCGCGGGCACTCCGAAGAGAGAAAAGAGTATGGCGTGACCCATTTCGTGCGCGATCACGTCGAAGTTGAGGGCGTACGGATGGCCGCGCCCGTCGGCTCCACGCTCGCGGCCAAGCTCCAGATATCCAAACCCCGATTGCGCATTCTCCCAGTCAAGCCAGGGAATGATCTCAAGCCGCTCGTATGTTTCGGCGAAGTACCAGACAATCGGCTTGCCCAGATAGCTTTCCCAGATGTCCAGCACCCGGCTCGCGGCCGCGAACGCATGCGCTGCCAGGAACTGGCGCGACTGAAGAGAGAGGTGGTCGAAATGACCATCAAAGCCGGGTTCGGCTGGTGGGAAATACGCGCCAACAAAGGGCGGCAGGTAAGGATACTCGTACGGCTGCTTGTCCAGCACGGGATCACGCACGTATATGCGATGATCCTCCGGGCCCGGATGGATCAAACCAGGCGATGTTGAAATCCAGACCGCCTCGGGTTTCTCGTACCCAGAAACGTGAGGCGCTTGTGGGTATAGCAGGAAGCGCGTTCCAGCCGACATCCCCGCCCGACCGGCGACATCGAGCGCGTTCAACTGCGCGGCCCCTCTCATAGTCGGCAACACTAGCACGAAGCCTGCACTTCGTAAATTGCACCAGGTATCACCGGCAACTCTGTCGTCAGATTGCTAAGCCGGCGTCCTCCAAATCCTGGACAAACGCGACCGTCATTCTGAAATTCTTCAATTCCGCCGGCACCAATGCCTTTTCTCTCATAAGTTGCAGAGCCGACAGTGCGTCGCGTTTCTTTTGCTGAACGAAAGCTCCTGCGAGAATTTGCCGGCAGGCTTCGATATCATGGTCACCGGCTTCCGGTAATGTCTCGCGGACCATTCGCGACAGCGTACGTTCCCTAAAATTGAGGTTCCGGGCCGTATTCTCAAGCTTTCCTGACAAATCGGTGGAGATCAGGTTCCGCCTCCGAGCGGCGCGGACGGTTATTCGCAAATCAACCAAAGCGTGCGTTAGTGACGAAAAATTCACCGCCTTCGGACCGTACAGCACTGCCACTGCGTCATCAGGCAGGAAAGCGAAGCGGCGATACCATCGATAGATAAGGCCAACGCCGTGCATGTACGGGTAAAGCTCGGCGGCGCGCAAGGCTCCCATGCTTCCAGCACCAATTACCGGGATGGCCTGGCTGATCGCCCACAGTATCTCCTTGTGCCTCACTGCCGGCTCAGCCTGGAAAGCGCCGTCTATGATGACAATTGCAGCCGGGTCATAACGCTGCACCGCGGCTATGATCGAGCCTTGCACCGCGGGCGCCAGGCAGATCACGTCGGCCACCTGCTGTGCCTCTGGATGCGATAGCGTGGGGCCGGTGAAAACGAGCCGAGGTCGCATCCGGTCACTCCACTAAAGGGTACAATTGCGGGATAACTATCCTGACGGACGACAGTCGGTTCCAAGGGCTGGTGTTGAGGCGGATCAGATACGCTGCGCTGATTCCGCTTTCCTCCAGTCTTGCGAGAAGGCTGCCACGCAAGGTCTGCCCGCTCGCCGCTCGACAGGCAGGCTGGCGGGCGAAGCTCACGTCCTTGCGGCCGCCGGTGATCAGCTGGCGGTGCGCCTCGATAAGCTGCCAGTCGGGATATTTCGGATAAGACGCCCGGGTCATGTCGTCACGCGCACCCGAGATCGCCGCAAGCCGCGCCTGCGCCGCCTCATGGATCGCTTGGACGGCAGCTGCCGCCGGATCGAATGCAGCGGCCGAGCCGTCGGCTGGCAGATGGAGCAATGCCGTCTCGCGAGGATTGCTCTCCATCAGATGGCACCAAATCACAGGCAGGCCAACAGGCGACGGCGCTAGCCAAAGGCCGACGATCATGTCCTTTCGTGCAAGTTCATCCAATAGGGCCAAGACCCTTGCGTCATCTATGGTCGCTGGATCGATTCGCTGGTGTTGCAGAAAACCATGCGTCTTGAGAGCGCGGGCGATCGCATCGCGTTCGACGCATTCCAATATGCCGTGTGTGATGGCGTCTGCTTCATCAAGCGCGGCCGCCAGTCCGGTTGTCGTTGGCGTGAAAATTCCGTCACGGGGGCTGGGCGGTACGAGATAGGCCGTGTGCACCAATTCCAGCGGAACGAAGTCGCGGCCGCCGCCCAGCAGGTTCTCCGCCTCCACCCAAGCGATTTCTCGGCCGCGCCAATTAGCAGGTGCGGACTCTCGCAGCCACGTCTCAAATCGCCCGTAGGGTATTCCGAGTAACTTGGCCGAAGCGTAAGCTGCATCAAGATGTTCGATGCGCTCGGCGAAAAAGCTCTCAGCGGATTCCAAAATGGCCGATATCCCAGCGCGAGCCAGGCTGGCACCCTTTCCCTGGGCGACCGCGTTTGAAAACGAGAACGGCCTCGTTGCCTGCACGACCGGGATACCGACACGGTCCAGGCCGGTAATGTCCGCAATACGGGTGATGCCCAACGCTTGTCGCATCGACATCAGATAGGTCAGCGCTTCGTCTGCCGGAGGACCAACGCGCTCATATTGTTCCACTATCGACTGGCCCGCAGTTCCGGCTCAGGGTTGACGATCAGCGGTTCGCCGGGCTCAACCGACTTCCTTGCCGCTTCGACACGATCGTTGTAGCTCCGAAGCAGTACGGGCGAGAGATTTGACGCGCTGAGCGTCTCATAGGCCGCGATGAGGATAGGCACGGCATTTTGCTCGGCTGCGGTATTGAGGCTCTTCTCAAGGGCATCTGCCACCCGGCCAGTTGCCGCCCTGTCAAGAACGAGAAGTTGTGCAATTCGCCGGTGTAGTTCCGCCAGCCAATATCGGCTGCCACCTGCCTCGGCCTGCGCCACCGCCGAATGAAGCAGGGCAAGCGCGTGACTGATCTCACCCGAGCGGGCGAGAAGTTCCGCCAGCATGCCGCAATAGACGGGCTCGTCCTCGGGTGTCTGCACTTGTCCATGCAGGCCGAGGGCCTCACGCATCTTGTCCTTGCCCCGCTCGAGTTGGCCGGCGTTGCCATCGCACCAGCCCTCGAAGATTTGTGCCGAGACGACTAGCGAAGGCAGGTGATGAAGCGCGGTCAGCTGTCGCAGATCCTCAATCACGTCACGCAACGAAGCGAAGTCGCGGCGATAGCAACTCAGCATCGCGCCGTTGATACAGGCATGCGCGATGCTGCTGACATGGCCAGTCTGCTGAGCCCAGCGGCGGGCCTCCGACATGGAGCGGAGAGCGCTCGTTGCACGTCCCGAGAACCACAGCGACAATGCACGATGCGCCAAGCCGCACACGCGCGCGTCGTGCCCCCCAAAACGCGTGGCATTCGCGTGCCCCTGGCCCACGTCATAGTGCGGCAAGCCAGCATCAATCGCGGCTATGCATCCACCATGGTCTCCGCGATTGAAATCGACTGCCCACAAGCAGTGCCTAGCCTGAAGCTGAACCTCGGGGTCGTTAACCTCCTTTAGATCACTGACGACGGCCTGCGCCCGCTCGCCATCAACGACCGAACCCGTGAACCACCAACCCCAATAGATCGGGAACCACTTGGCGCGCTCCGCTATCGGCCGACGCCGTGCGATATTTACGCCTTCGTCATAGAGCCTGCGGGCGTGCTCGGAATTTGGCCCCTCGACGGCGGTCAGTATCGGCCCGAGCGCCACCATCGCCGAGAGCCGCAGCGCATCCCGTTTGTCATGATCAGAAACATGCCCGCAAAGCGCAATAGCATGCTCGAGCAGCTGCCTCGCCTCAGCCATGGCCGAGCGGGACGAGCTTTCCATGCCGGCATTGACGAACTCGCCGATCGCTTCGTCAAGCAGGCCGCCTCGCTCAGCATGATCGGCAAGAGCTGCCGTTGTTAGCCAGCCAACGAGGCTGCGGTTGCCACTAGCCACCGCATAAAGACGCTGATGCAGGGTCTGGCGCCGTTTCCGCAGTGTTCCATTATAGATCGTCTCTTGGATAAGCGCATGCCGAAACGCGTACACTGTTGCCGCTGCGTGCCTGGCGCGTACGAAGCCTGCCTCAGCCAGAGCATCGAGCGCCGCAGAGATTGTGCCCGGGTCAAATTCCGGCAAGAGCGCCGACAGCAAGTCCAGGCTGAATCTGTTGCCGGCGACGGCGGCCGCGCGCGCCACCTCGCGGGCGCGGCCGAGAGGCTCCAGCCGGGCGTCCAACACTGTCTCCAGCACCGCCGCGCGGCCGAGCGAAACGCCCTGTGGCAGCTGCTCAGTACCGCTAGCGGCATTCTCCGCCACCCATTGGCAAACCTCCTCGATGAACAGGGGTACACCGCCGGTGACGCGCTCGACCAACTCTATCAGCTCAGGCGCGGGCGCTCGCTTGCCTTGAGGCCACATCGTCGCGATTGCCCGCAATGTGTCGGCATGCTCAAGGGGAGCGAGCAGGACATGCTTGCTATTTTCGTCCAGCCAGTCGCCAGATCCCGGCCTCGTCGTTGCGATCAAGAGCACCGGGGAACTAGGAACCAGCTTTGCAAGTTCACCCAGCAGTTGCTTCGACGTAAGGTCGATCCAGTGAATATCTTCAACGATCAAGATCACTGGGCCACTGGCGCACGTTGCTTGTAACGCATGGCGCGCAGCCCAACCGGCCTTCTCTCGGATCACTTCCGGATCCATCTCATGGAAACCGGACCTCGCGCCTTCCACGCCGAGCAGAAAAGAAAAGATGTCGACGACTTCGGCGTCGTGAATGTCATATGCTGCGAGCACCTCGGCTACAAGTGCAGGGGTGAGTGCACGCTCGCCGTCGTCGAAATTGCCCAGCATCGCCTGCCGCAGTGGATACAGCGTCGAACGCGAGTCGCCTGGCATACATTGGAAGAGGAGCAACCTGTTGCGTTGGAAGCGCGTTCGCCGGCGCACCTCGTGTAGGATGCGCGACTTGCCAATGCCGGCGTCGCCCTCGATCACTACGACTTGGCCACGTCCCGAAACGGCCTCATTCCAACATTCGTGGATCAGCTCGGCCTCATCCGTACGGTCGATCAAAGGGCTGGTGAGGCGTCCGAATGCGGAGAAACGGTCTACTCCCCGCTTGTGACTCAGCGCCTGCCAGACCTGCTCGGGTTGCGCGAAGCCTTTGATGACGTGAGAACCGCAGAAGCTAAATACGTGTGAGCGCCGTGCCAGATTGCGCGTCTCGTTGCACACGACGACGGTATCCGGCCGGGCGATTGCCTGCAGCCTGGTTGCCAGCGCAAATGCAGGGCCGGTTACCGTGTCCTGCGCTACAGCGGTATGCCCCTTCAGGATTAGCGTCATTGAGGTCGCCACGCCAACCCTTACATGCAGGTCGCTCCTCCCTTTCTCCGCGGCAAGGAGCTTGCACGCCCTGACGATCTCAAGTCCCGCGCTGATCGTCAGCGACGCCGCATCCTTTGCACCCAGATCGACTGGGAACACGGCGACACCGCCGTCGCCGACCTCGACCCTCACGGTTCCGGAGCACGATACGATTGCTTTCTTGGCGGCCATTTGAAACGCCAAGATAAGTTCCTCAAAATCTTCGATGCCGAGCAGGCCGAGCAGCTCGGTGGAGCCGACGAGATCATAGCAAAGGGCGGTTAGTACGCGCCGCTCGTGACGGGCCTCGACGCCGTCGTCCATCAACTCCCTGCCGATCGGAAGGCGCGAGCCAGTCCCCGCCTTCGGAACATCAACTCGGCTCTTATGCGACATGTCACCCTCGCTGACAGAGCATACTATCAAAAGTATGACAGAGCACAAATTACTGAGCGGCGATCGCCGGAACGTGCGACGGCTGCTCAGGACCTCTCGCCTGTGGGTTGGCGGACTCAACGTCAAATTTTTGTCCAAAGGCAGACATTCGACGGCCTAAGCCAGACGTCCGCTCCCGGCGCACCGCAAAGCGGTCGTCCACGGCCCAAAGTATGGAAGTCGGCTCGGGGTCATGAGCGTGACTTCGGCCGCTGGCCAACGAACTTCCGCCAAAGGGTCCTCTTCCGCCGTGCCACACGGACACCCAGTGTCGGATTTTCCCACCGGCCCATGACTGCAAGGTCAAAGCGCTACAGCGTCCTTTGCACGTCCAAAGGACGCGCGGCGCTGTTGAGCAAACGCTTTTGTCCCCCGAACTGTCCGCTTTGAACGCTTGAAGGGGCACTGTGGCTGTGCGATAGGCACTCCACAAAGCAGAGAACCTTTCGGAGAGCGCTGACATGGCGGGTGGACGGGGCCTTATGGCCGGCAAGCGCGGCCTTATCCTTGGCATCGCCAACAATCGCTCGATCGCTTACGGCATCGCCAAGGCCTGTGTCGACCATGGCGCCGAGATCGCGCTGACCTATCAGGGCGAGGCGTTCAAGAAACGCGTCGAGCCGCTCGCGGCGGAACTGGGCGCGCATGTCGCCGGCCATTGCGACGTGACCGACCCGGCCAGCCTCGATGCGGTGTTCGAAAATGTCAGCAAGCACTGGGGTGGCAAGCTCGATTTCCTCGTCCACGCAATCGCCTTTTCCGACAAGGACGAACTGACCGGCCGCTATGTCGAGACGACGCGCGACAATTTCCTGCGCACCATGGATATTTCGGTCTATTCCTTCACCACCATCGCCAAACGTGCCGAGGCGCTGATGACCGACGGCGGCTCGCTGCTCACGCTGACCTATTACGGTGCGGAAAAGGTGATGCCGCACTATAACGTCATGGGTGTCGCCAAGGCGGCACTCGAAGCCAGCGTGCGCTATCTGGCCGTCGACCTCGGCGCCAAGAAGATCCGTGTCAACGCGATCTCCGCCGGCCCAATCAAGACGCTTGCCGCATCCGGCATCGGCGATTTCCGCTATATCCTGAAATGGAACGAATACAATTCGCCGTTGAAGCAGACGGTCACGCAGGAGGAGGTCGGCGATTCCGGCGTCTATTTCCTGTCCGACCTTTCGCGCGGCGTCACCGGCGAGATCCATCATGTCGATTCCGGCTATCATGTCGTCGGCATGAAGGCGGTCGACGCGCCGGATATTTCGACGGTCAAGGACTGACGCCACCGCCTGACCTCTTCCGGAAGACCTGATGTACCCGCTCGTCTATATCGTGCGCCACGGCCAGACGGCGTGGAACGCCGAGGCCCGGCTGCAGGGGCAGGCCGATACCGACCTCAACGAGCTCGGCCGCGAGCAGGCTAGCCGCAACGGGCGCAGGCTGGCCGAACTCATCGACAAGCCCGAAGATTTCGATTTTGTCGCCAGCCCGATGCGGCGCACGCGCGAGACGATGGAGCGCCTGCGCGCGGCGATGAAGCTCGATCCGCACGCCTATCGCACCGAGCCGCTGCTCGTGGAATTGAGCTTTGGCGACTGGCAGGGTTTCACCTTTGCCGAACTCGAGGCGAACAATCCCGGTTCGACCAGGCGCCGCCGCCTCGATAAATGGAACTTCCAGCCGCCCGGCGAGGGCGCCGAAAGCTACCAGATGCTGTTCGAACGGGTGAAGCCGTGGTTCGACGCGCTCGATCGCCAGACGGTCTGCGTGACCCATGGTGGCATCATGCGCGTAATGTTCCGCTTGGTACTGGGGATGTCCGAACAAGATGCGGTCAGCATGGAAGTGCCGCAGGATCGCGTGCTCAGACTGGACGGCCGGCGCCTGGAGTGGCTCTGAGACCGATGACCTAGCGTATGTTGAGATCAGGTCGGGCCGGCATCAGCTGAATATCGACGCGTCCTACTCGGTCGATCCGGTGTCCGGCAATTCCATGTCGGTGACGACGTTCTCGCCATTGGTCACGTCGTAGGCGAGGACGATGTCCATGCCTGGCTTCAGCGCATCGAGGTCGGTTTCGGCGTTCAGCCTGTAGGACTTGCCGTCGTCCAGCGTCAGCGTCAGCGCATCCTTGTCGACCTTCTTGATCAGGCCTTCGGTCTGGCCGGCGAAGGCGGCGGTGGAAATCAACAGCGTGGCGGCAACAGCGCCAATCAGGATACGCATCATCGTCCTCTTTAATCATTGCCGGTACAGCGGCTCGGTCCAACGGAACGGAACTGAGCAGAAACCAATCGAATGTGTCAAAACTAAATCCGCGGGATCACAGTTTGACCACTGTGGAAAACGCCAATAGAAGGCAGGCGACAGTGTCGCGCGTCCTCCTGGACGCGCAAGGGACGCTGTAGCACTTTTGATTTTGTGCATGATCCTTTCCGAAAATCGCTCCGATTTTCGGGCTCATGCGCTGAGCCGGCTCCGACGCCGGCAGGGCTGGTTCCATGTCGCACAACACGTTCGGCCATCTTTTCCGCGTCACCACCTGGGGCGAAAGCCACGGGCCGGCGCTGGGCTGCGTCGTCGACGGCTGTCCGCCAGGCATCCGCTTCACTCGCGACGAAATCCAGGCCGAACTCGACAAGCGCCGCCCGGGCCAGTCACGTTTTGTAACGCAGCGTCGCGAACCTGACGAGGTCAAGGTCCTGTCCGGCTTCATCCTCGACGAGGACGGTGAGACGATGATCACCACCGGCACGCCGGTGTCGATGCTGATCGACAATGTCGACCAGCGCTCCAAAGATTATGGCGACATCGCCCGTCAGTTCCGGCCGGGCCATGCCGATTACACTTACGAGGTCAAATACGGCCTGCGCGATTACCGCGGCGGCGGCCGCTCCTCGGCGCGTGAGACAGCGGCGCGGGTGGCGGCCGGGGCGCTTGCCCGCAAGGTCGTGCCCGGCATGGTGGTGCGCGGCGCGCTGGTGTCGATGGGCGATAAATCGATCGATCGCGCCAATTGGAACTGGAATTTCATCGGCGACGCCGAAAACCCGTTCTTCACGCCTGATCCGGCGTCCGTCGCCGTCTTCACCAAATATCTGGACGGCATCCGCAAGGCGGGCTCCTCGGTCGGTGCGGTCATCGAGATCGTCGCCGACGGCGTTCCGGCGGGGCTTGGCGCGCCGATCTATGCCAAGCTCGACCAGGACATCGCCGCCGGCCTGATGTCGATCAACGCCGTCAAGGGCGTCGAGATCGGCAACGGTTTCGAGGCCGCCCGCATCACCGGCGAGGAGAATGCCGATGAGATGCGCATGGGCAATGACGGCAAGCCGGTCTTCCTGTCCAACAATGCCGGCGGTATCCTCGGCGGCATCTCGACCGGCCAGGCGATCGTCGCGCGTTTCGCCGTCAAGCCGACCTCGTCGATCCTGACGCCGCGAAAGTCGATCGACAAGGACGGTAACGACGTCGAGATCATGACCAAGGGCCGGCACGATCCATGCGTCGGCATCCGCGCAGTACCGATCGGCGAGGCGATGGTTGCCTGCGCCATTGCCGATCATTATCTGCGTCATCGGGGACAAACGGGAAGGGAGTAGGGGAGTAAGGGAGTAGGGCAGTAGGGGAGTAGGTTACGCAGCTCCCACGACAGCATTTTTTCCTTTTCCCTACTCCCGTACTGCCCTACTCCCTTACTCCCCTGTTCCCGCGAGCGAAGCGAGCACTTATGCCTTACGACCAGAAGAAGATCGTCGAAGCCCTGCGCGCCTTCGAGCGCGGCGAGATCGTCGTCGTCATGGACGATGACGGCCGCGAGAACGAGGGCGACCTGATCGTCGCCGCCGTCCATTGCACGCCGGAAAAGATGGCGTTCATCGTCCGCAACACGTCGGGCATCGTCTGCACGCCGATGCCGCGCGAGGAAGCAAAGCGGCTCAACCTCTCGCCGATGGTGGCCGACAATGATTCCGCCCACACCACTGCCTTCACCGTCAGCGTCGACTTCAAGCACGGCACCACGACCGGCATTTCGGCCGACGACCGCACGCTGACGGTGCGCAATCTGGCCAACGGCAATGTCGGCGCCTCCGATTTCGTCCGCCCCGGCCACATCTTTCCGCTGATCGCGCGTGAAGGCGGCGTGCTGATGCGTTCGGGCCATACCGAAGCCGCTGTCGACCTCTGCAAGCTCGCCGGCCTGCCGCCGGTCGGCGTCATTTCCGAGCTGGTCAACGATGACGGCACCGTTATGCGTGGCCCGCAGGTGCAGGCCTTCGCCGAAAAGCACGGGTTGAAGCAGATCTCGGTTGCCGACCTTATTGGCTACCGGCAACGCAAGGAAACGCTGGTCGAGCGCGTCGCCTGTTCCGACATCGAGACGCCGGGCGGCAAGGCGCAGGTCTTCACCTACACGCTGCCCTGGGATTCCATGCATCACGTGGCGGTCGTCTTCGGCGATATCCGCGACGGCGTCGAGGTGCCGGTGCGCCTTCATTCCGAGGACGTGGTCAGCGACGTCTTCGGCACCAGCCACAGGCTGGACGCCATCATGAAGGCAATGGGCGAGCGCCAGCGCGGCGTCATCGTCTATCTGCGCGAAGGCTCGGTCGGCGTCGCCCATCAGGAGCGCAAGCGCCCGGCTGCCGGCGACCGCGAGGACCATGAAGAGGCTCGTCGCCGCGAAAACGAATGGCGCGAGATCGGCCTCGGCGCGCAAATCCTCAAGGATCTCGGCATTTCCTCGATCAATCTGATCGCCTCGCGCGAGCGCCATTATGTCGGCCTCGAAGGTTTTGGCATCCACATCGCCAAGACCGAGATTCTTTAGGCCATGCTCACGGTGCTGGTATGCGTCCGGCCCCGGCTCGGGCCGGACGCACCGGAAACTATTCCGCAGCGACCGCGGCTGCGTCGCATGCAGCTATGTCGCAGTCCGGCGCGGCAAGGCTGCGCTGGCCGGCGAGCACGATGACCAGCGCGATTGTGCCCGATGCCACCGATACCCAGAACCCGTTCTGCGCGCCGAAAGCGTCCACCACCCAGCCGGCGGCGAACGAGCCGAGCGCCATGCCGATGCCGATGCCGGTCATCACCCAGGTCACGCCTTCGGTCAGCACCGCCTCGGGCACGCGCCGCTCGATCAGGCCGAATGCTGTGATGAAGGTCGGCGAGATTGCCACGCCGCTGACGAAGACGGCCAGTGCCAGCAGCGGCACGGTGTCGGCGACGAGCAGCGGCAGCGTGGTAAGCGCAATGATGGCGATTGCGATGGCAAGCTGAATCTGCAGCGGCACTTTCAGGTTCAGGGCGCCGATGATGATGCCGACGACGAACGATCCGAGCGCGTAGACGCCGATGACGAAGCTGGCGGCGCCCGGCTGGGCAAGCTCCTTGGTGATCGCCACGGTGCTCACCTCCGTGGTGGCAAAGGTCGCGCCGATGAAGATCAGGGCCAAGGTGATGATCTGGACCGGCCGCAGGCGGATTGCCGAGCCGCCTGAACCATGTTCCACCGGTCGGGCTCGCGGTTCGGTCGAGCGCTGCAGGATGAAGGCCGTCGAACCGAAGGCGAGGAACAATGTGCTCGCGAGCACTCCCGCTTCCGGGAAAAGCGCGACGCTCAGCCCTACCGACAGCGATGCGCCGGCGATGTACACCAGTTCGTCCGCCGCCGACTCGAAGGCGAACGCCGTGTTCAACTCGGGGCGGTTGCGAAAAATCTCGGTCCAGCGTGCGCGCACCATTGCCGGTATGCTGGGCATGACGGCGGCGAGCAGCGCCGAGACGAATAGCGTCCATATCGGCCAATGCTGATTGGCCGCTGCAATCAGGATCGCAAAAGCGAGCGTGGAAATCATGGTGGTCGGCACCACAATCCGCGTCTGGCCGAGCCGGTCCACCAGTCGCGATACCTGCGGGGCGACGAAAGCGTTGGCCAGCGCATATGTCGCGGAGACGGCACCGGCCAGCCAGTATTCGCCATCGGTCTGCGACAGCATCGCGACGATCCCGATCGGAGCCATGGCCATCGGCAGCCGGGCAACGAAGCCGGCGGCGGCAAAGCCCTTGGCGCCCGGCGCGCGAAAGATCTGGGAATAGGGATTTTGCATGGTCTGGCTCCTCGACAACGGCCGGTTCGGCGATTACATACGTGGCGTATGAGTTTAAATAGATCATACGCGGCGTATGTCAATTGGCATACGAGACGTATGGTAATAGGGCCAGAGCATGCATAGACCACGCAAGGAGATGATTGCCCAAACCCGCGCCAAGCTGATCGGGGCGGCGCGCCAGGCCTTCGGCACGCTCGGCTATGCCGAAGCCTCGATGGATGATTTCACGGCATCGGCCGGGCTGACGCGCGGTGCGCTCTATCATCACTTCGGCGACAAGAAGGGCCTGCTCCAGGCGGTCATTGCCGAGATCGATGCCGAAATGTCGGCCCGGCTGAAGGTCGTTTCGGCCAAGCCGGACAATCTCTGGCAGGGCTTTGTCGACGAATGCACCGCTTATATCGAGATGGCGCTGGAGCCGGAGATCCAGCGTATCGTGCTTCGCGACGGGCCGGCGGTGCTCGGCGATCCATCGCAATGGCCAAGCCAGAGCACATGCATCCGCTCGATGACAGAGAGCCTGCAAAGACTGAGCGACGAGGGGACAATTCTCGCCGTCGATCCCGAAGCCGCGGCAAGGCTGGTCAGCGGCGCCTCGTTGCATGGGGCGCAGTGGATCGCAAATTCGAACGATCCCGAAGCGACGTCGAAGAAGGCAGTGAAGGCGTTCAAGGTTCTTCTGGAAGGGCTGCTCAATCGCACCGGCAAGCTGCCTAAGCCTGATCGATCGTCAGCGAAGCAGCCCCAGATTGACCGATCACCGGCCTGAGGTCATTCTTTTCGCCGATCCCAGGCGGCTCGCGGTGGGCTCAGCCGACGCCGGTTGCCTAAACCCTGTTGAACATCGCCTCACCAGCGCGCGAAAACATGGCCAAAGCGGCGAGGCGCGCCTATATCGGGGCATGGTCACGAGACTTTACACCCACCCGGTTTTCCTCGAGCACATAACACCGCCCGGTCATCCGGAGCGGCCGGACCGTTTGCGCGCCATAGAGCGTGTGCTTGACGACGAGGCGTTCGCGGCGCTCGATCGCGTCCAGGCGCCGGAAGGCAACGAGGCAACCATCCTCTACGCACATCCGCCCGAATTCGTCGAACGGGTCCGTGCAGCGATACCGGACACCGGCATCGCCCGTATCGATGCCGACACCACCGCCAGCCCGAAGAGCTGGCAGGCGGCCGTGACCGCGATCGGCGCAGCCAACGCCGCGGTCGACGACGTCTTCACCGGCCGTGCCGAAAACGTCTTCGTCGCCGCACGGCCGCCCGGCCATCATGCCGAAAAGACCACCTCCATGGGTTTTTGCCTGTTCAACACCGCCGCGATCGCGGCACGCTACGCGCAGAAGAACCATGGCGCCGACCGTGTCGCCGTCGTCGACTGGGATGTACATCACGGCAACGGCACGCAGGACATTTTCTGGGACGATCCATCGGTGCTCTATTGCTCGACACACCAGATGCCGCTTTACCCGGGAACCGGGGCTGTGAGCGAAACCGGCGCCGGCAACATCGTCAACGCGCCGCTGGCGCCGCAGAGCGGCAGCGATAGTTTTCGCGACGCCTTTCTGTCACGCATCCTGCCGGCGCTCGACAATTTTGCGCCCGATCTCATCATCATCTCCGCCGGTTTCGATGCCCACCACCGCGATCCGCTGGCCGAGATCAACCTGACTGAGGATGATTTCGACTGGGCGACCGGCCAGTTGCTCGAACGAGCCGGGCGCCATAGCCGCAACCGGCTCGTCAGCGTGCTCGAGGGCGGCTACGATCTGCAGGGATTGGCATTTTCAGTCGCCGCCCATGTCGGGCGGCTGATGAAGGGATAGATGATGGCTGGTGAGACCAACGAGGACGTCAAGGCGATGAGCTTCGAGCAGGCGCTCGAGGCGCTGGAGAGGATCGTCGACGATCTGGAGCGCGGCGACGTTCCGCTCGACCAGTCGATCCGCATCTACGAGCGCGGCGAGGCGCTGAAGGCGCATTGCGATCGGCTGCTGAAGGCGGCCGAGGACAAGGTCGAGAAAATCAGGCTGTCGCGTGACGGCAAGCCGGTGGGGACAGAGCCGTTGGACGCGGATTGAGGCGCGGCGTCGAACGACAATTTTGCTTACCGGCTTTGGACATCATCACGATTGAGGGTAAAACTCATCCCGTTTGAAACGGCTCCAGGATGAGAGGAGATTGCGAAGGATGTGCAGAAACATCAAGACCCTGTTCAATTTCGATCCGCCGGCAACCAATGACGAGGTCCGCGATGCCGCACTTCAGTTTGTCCGCAAGCTGAGCGGAACGACGCGGCCGTCGAAACAGAACCAGCATGCGTTCGACCATGCCGTCGAGGCCATTGCCGCCTCGGCGCGCGAATTGCTCGACAGCCTCGAGACGACGCAGCATCCGCGCAATCGCGAAGAGGTGACGGCCAAGGCGAAGGCCAAATCCGCACTTCGCTTCGCCTGAGGGGACCGCGTGAGCTTCTTTCCCGGAAACGATCCGCAGATGGGCGATGCCTTCGCCAGCGATCAGATCGAGCTGATGGTCATTCCGAATGCCAAGGACATCGGCGGATTTCAGGTTCGCCGCGCCTTGCCGACGGCCAGGCGCCGGCTGGTCGGACCTTTCATCTTCTTCGACCGCATGGGTCCAGCCGTTCTGCGAGCGGGCCAGGCGCTCGACGTGCGTCCGCACCCACATATCGGCCTGTCTACGGTGACTTACCTGTTCGACGGCAAGATCAGGCACCGCGATTCGCTCGGCACCGAGATGGTAATCCAGCCCGGCGATGTGAATTTGATGACCGCCGGCCGTGGCATCGTCCATTCGGAGCGCACGCCGGAAGAACTGCGCGGCGCGCCGATGTCGGTTTCCGGGCTGCAGACATGGCTGGCGCTGCCGGACGGCAAGGAGGAGGTCGCGCCGGTCTTCGAGAACACCGCAGCCCTGCGCCTGCCCGAAGTCGAGGCCGAGGGGGTCAGCGGCCGTGTGATCATCGGTGCGTTTTCCGGACTGCGCTCCCCGGTCGCCACCGCTTCGGACACGCTTTATGCCGATCTCAGGCTGGCGCCGGGTGCCAGCGTGAAAATCCCGGCCGATGCCGAGGAGCGCGCCATCTATACGCTGGAAGGCGAGGTTTCGATATCCGGTGACCGCTTCCCGGCCGAGCGGCTGCTGGTCTTCCGGCCCGGCGACGAAATCGTTGTCTCATCGGAACGCGGCGCCCATTTCATGCTGTTTGGCGGCGCCTCGCTCGGTTCGAAACGCTATATCTGGTGGAATTTCGTATCGTCCTCAAAGGAACGCATCGAGCAGGCGAAAGAAGAATGGAAGACAGGCCGCTTCGATATCGTTCCTGGAGACGAGCAAGAGTTCATCCCGCTGCCCGAAAGCTGATGCGCGTTACCGCCACATTTACATTCGCCGGCCAGCGGCATATTTCACGATGAACAGAAAATCTGACCAGGCTCGCAAACAGTGAACGCAAAGCCCGATACGCCGCTTCTCGACAAGGTCCGCGTCCCAGCCGATTTGCGCACGCTTGCCGAAGGCGACCTGCCGCAGCTTGCGTCAGAGCTTCGCGCCGAACTGATCGACGTCGTTTCCCACACCGGCGGCCATCTCGGCGCCGGCCTTGGCGTGGTCGAGTTGACCGTCGCGCTGCACTACGTCTTTAACACGCCGGACGACCGGCTGATCTGGGACGTCGGCCACCAGGCCTATCCGCACAAGATCCTGACCGGCCGTCGCGACCGCATCCGCACGCTGCGCCAGGAGGGCGGCCTGTCCGGCTTCACCCGTCGCGTCGAGAGCGAATACGATCCGTTCGGCGCAGCCCACTCCTCGACCTCGATTTCAGCCGGCCTCGGCATGGCGATGGCGCGCGATCTGTCCGATGGCCGCAACAATGTCATTGCCGTCATCGGCGACGGCGCCATGTCGGCCGGCATGGCCTATGAGGCGATGAACAATGCCGGCGCGCTCGATGCCCGGCTGATCGTCATCTTGAACGACAACGATATGTCGATCGCTCCGCCGACCGGCGCAATGAGCGCCTATCTGGCCCGTCTGGCGTCGGGCAAGACCTATCTAGGCTTGCGCGATTTCGGCAAGAAGCTGACGTCGTATCTCGGCGAGCGCGCCGATCGCGCCATCAAGCGAGCGGTCGAGCATGCGCGCGGTTACGTCACCGGCGGCACGTTGTTTGAGGAAATGGGGTTCTACCACATCGGCCCGATCGACGGTCACAACCTCGAGCACCTGATCCCGGTGCTGAAGAACGTCCGCGACAATGCCGACGGCCCGGTGCTGATCCACGTCGTGACCCAGAAGGGCAAGGGCTACGCCCCGGCCGAGGCAGCGGCCGACAAATATCATGGCGTCAACAAATTCGACGTCATCACCGGCGCCCAGGCCAAGGCGCCCGCCAATGCGCCGAGCTACACCAAGGTGTTTGCCGAAAGCCTGATCCAGGAGGCCCGAGAGGACGACCGCATCGTCGCCATCACCGCCGCCATGCCGAACGGCACCGGGCTTGACCTGTTCGGCGAAGCGTTTCCGGCGAGGACCTTCGATGTCGGCATTGCCGAGCAGCATGCGGTGACCTTCGCCGCCGGCCTTGCCACGGAAGGCTTCAAGCCTTTCGCGGCGATCTACTCGACCTTTCTGCAGCGCGCCTACGACCAGGTCGTCCACGACGTGGCGATCCAGAAATTGCCGGTGCGCTTTCCGATCGACCGCGCCGGCTTCGTCGGCGCCGATGGTGCCACCCATTGCGGCGCCTTCGACACGACCTTCCTGGCGACGCTGCCCGGTTTCGTCGTCATGGCCGCGGCCGATGAGGCCGAGCTGCGCCACATGGTACGCACCGCTGCAAGCTACGATGACGGCCCGATCGCCTTTCGCTACCCGCGCGGCAACGGCGTTGGTGTCGAGATGCCGCAACGCGGCTCGGTATTGGAGATCGGCAAGGGCCGGATCGTCAGGGAAGGCACCAAGGTTGCGCTGCTTTCCTTCGGCACCAGGCTGCAGGATTGCCTGGCCGCGGCCGAGGAGCTTGGCGCGGCCGGGCTTTCGACCACGGTCGCCGATGCCCGTTTTGCCAAGCCGCTCGACGAGGACCTGATCCGGCGGCTGGCCCGTTCACACGAGATACTGGTGACGGTGGAAGAGGGCGCGGTCGGCGGCTTCGCCAGCCATGTGCTGCAGTTCCTGGCCCATGAAGGGCTGCTGGAGAGCGGCCTGAAGGTGCGCCCGCTGGTGCTGCCCGACACATTTGTCGACCATGCCAAGCCGGAAAAGATGTATGCCGATGCCGGGCTGGACAGCGCCGGCATCGTGCGCACCGTGTTCGTGGCGCTGGGGCATACCGCGCAGGCCCAGCGCGCCTAGTTTTTAGACGCATTTCCCGCGACGCCGAAGCGATTCAACTTGGCTGCAAGATGCTAGCCTGAATCAATATCTCAATTGCTTGAATCAAATTGCCGGCGAACAGTCGTAACCTGCTGTTTACGCTGCCGTTTGGCGATTTGCTTACCGTGTCCTTTGGCCGTTCTTCAACGCTGCCCTGCTAGAAGGCAACCAGGCAGGGGAAAGAAGACCAATGAGATCGCTTTTGGGCGGCATCGCGCTTGCGGCCATCTTCGCCGCGTCGGCCGGGGCCGAAACGCGCTACGACCGCAAACTCGAAGAGGCGGTGATGGGCATCGTCGCCGGCAAGATCGGCGAGATCCGTGGCGGCTTTTCCTACAAGCAGGCGCCGCAATTTGTCGTCATGCCAGATACCTCACCGAAGGCGTCAATTTCCGTTGACCGGCCGCGCATACAGGTCTCCGGCGACAGCAGCGACGGTCTGACGCCGGCCGTCGAACGGCGGGTTTCGCGGACCATATTCTAAAGCATGATCCCGAAGAGACTCTAGAAACTAGAACCACATATCCCGCACACAGCGACCATCTCTCGGCAAATCCTCGAATGCATCGAGACCATCGAAATGGTCGATCGGGAGATCGGCGACGGCCTCGGGCGGCGCAAGCCTCACATTGACGGCGATGCGGTAGCGCCCAGCCGCATCGGGATGCAAACCGCGCCAGGCCAGGACGCAAGCGCAGGTTGGGCAGAAGAGAATCTCAAGCGAAGGATGAGCCTTTCCGACGCGCCGATAGGCGCTTACGGGCCCGGCAAGGCGGATGCGTTCGTCGACATGGTCATAAGCCCAGAGCGTGCCGTAGCGACGGCAAAGTGTGCAATTGCAGGCAGTGATCGAACCGGGATCGCCCTCCAGGGTCCAGTGGGCTGCGCCGCAGTGGCAGGTTCCCGTCAGCATGTTTCCTCCTCCACGTTTCGACGGCTAAACGGCATCTCTTTCTTAGCATTGCGTCGGATCTCGTGCGAGGCTCGACAAACAGCGCAGCGGCTTGATGCGCTCACCCGCCTTGTCTGATCGCCAAATTCCTTGCCATCATCGTTGGCTTTCGCCATGAAGGCCGATGACTTCCCTTCCGCCAGCCAGCATACGCCAGCGGCTCGACGAATTGCTCGTCCAGCGCGGTCTGTTTGCCAGCCGCTCGCGTGCCCGCGACGCGGTCGAGCGCGGCACCGTGACGGTCGATGGCATCGTCGCCCTCAAGCCGGGCCAGGCCGTTCTGCCTGAGTGCAATATTGTCGTTGACGATCCGGCGCAGGGTTACGTGTCGCGCGCCGCACTGAAGCTGAAGGCTGGTCTCGACCATTTCGCCCTCGACCCCACCGGCAGCGAAGCGCTCGATGTCGGCGCCTCGACCGGCGGCTTCACGCAGGTGCTGCTCGAACGCGGCGCGGCGCATGTCACGGCGATCGATGTCGGGCACGGCCAGATGCACTCCGACATCGCCGGCGATCCGCGCGTGACGGTAATTGAAGGCCTGAATGCGCGCGAACTGTCGGCCGCCGATCTCGGCGGCCGTGTGCCGGATTTCATCGTGTCGGATGTCAGCTTCATATCGCTGAAACTGGCGCTGCCGCCGGCGCTTGCCTTGGCCAGGAATAGCGCAAAAGCTGTGTTTCTGGTCAAGCCGCAATTCGAGGCCGGCCGCGAGGCGATCGGCAAGGGCGGCCTGCTGAAGGACCCCTATGATGCGGCGCGCATTGCCGGCCTGATGCAGGACTGGCTCGATGCCATTCCCGGCTGGCGCTCGCTGGGGCTTCATCTGTCACCGATAGAGGGCGGCGACGGCAACCGCGAGTTCCTGCTCGGCGGCATCAAGGACGTCGAGACCCAGAAGCGATGAGCACCCGTTTCACGATCGCGAGGTTGGGCTCGCAGGGCGACGGCATCGCCGAGACGGAAACCGGCGAGGTTTTCATTCCGTTCGCGCTGCCGGGAGAGGTGGTCACCGCCGCGCGGGAGAAAGATCGCGCCACCTTGATGTCGGTCGTTGAGGCTTCGCCGTTGCGGGTCGATCCGCCGTGCCGGCATTTCGGCGCATGCGGCGGCTGCGCCGTCCAGCATCTCGAGACTGAAGCCTATCACCGGTGGAAGCGCGAAAAGGTCGTGCATGCGCTGAAGAGCAAGGGCATCGCTTGCGATGTCGGGGCGCTGGTGCCGTGCGCGCCGCACACGCGCCGCCGCGTCGTCTTCACCGCCCGGCGGAGTGAGGCGGGAATGCAGTTCGGCTTCGTTCGCGCGCTGTCATCCGAGATCATCTCGATCGAGGAATGCCCGATCTCGGCGCCGCAGATCGTCGCTGCGCTCGATCGCTTGAAAGCCCTCGCTGGGCTGATCTGCACCACGACCAAATCGTTCCATGTGGCTGTGACGGTGACCGGTTCCGGCCTCGATGTCGCGGTTCAGGATTCCGGCAAGCTCGGCGAGAACCAGCGCCGCGTCGCTTCCAACTTCGTCATCGCCGAGGGGCTAGCCAGGCTGTCGGTCGACGGCGAGGTCATTATCGAACCAAACAAACCGGTCGTCCTGTTTGGTGGCGTCGCCGTCGCAGTGCCTCCGGGCGCTTTCCTGCAGGCGACCGAGGCTGCCGAACAGGCGATGGCCAACATTGTCGGCCAGCATTTCGCGCGCGCCAAAAAGGTCGCCGATCTCTTCGCCGGCTGCGGCAGCTTCGCGCTGCGCCTGGCCGCAAGATCGGAGGTTCATGCGGTGGAAGGCGATGCGGCAGCACTCGCGGCGCTCGACCGGGCATTCCGTTTCGCCAGCGGCCTGAAGCGGGTGACCGGCGAACGTCGCGACCTGTTCCGGAGGCCGCTCACATTCAAGGAGTTGAATGCCTTTGACGGCGTTGTCTTCGACCCGCCTCGCGCCGGCGCCGAGGACCAGTCGAAGCAGATCGCGCGCTGCGACGTGCCGCTCGTCGCCGCGGTGTCTTGCAATCCGGTAACGCTGGCGCGGGACCTACGCATCCTCATGGACGGCGGCTACGCCCTGAAGAGAGTGACGCCGATCGACCAGTTCCTGTGGTCGCCGCATGTCGAGGCCGTGGCGCTGTTGGAGAAGCCGAGACGAAGGCGCTAGCAGCCAGGGCCTGAAACGCGCACCAAAAAAGCACATTTTTAGCGCACGTCGTTCAGACCGTGCTAGGGAATTGCCATGAGCACCGCAGCCTTCGAAATTTCGCCATCGTGCTTCGGCGAGGAGCGGGCGCCGTTTCTCTCGCCAAGGCGGGTCGCTGAACTGCTAGGGGTCAATACGACAGAACTGGCGGGGCTGACCGGTCTCGCGCGCAACACGCTTGCCGCCGAGTCCGGTGCGCGCAAGGTCGACGCCGCATTGAGTCCCATCGTCCGTATCCTGGCGATGGCCGGCGAGATGGCCGGTGATGAACATCGTGCGGCGATCTGGTTCAAGCATCAGCCGATCCCCGGTTGGGCCGGAAAGACCGCCTACGATCTGGTTCGCGAAGGCAAGACGGACAAGGTGCTTGCCTATCTGGAGGCAGTCCGCTCCGGCATCTATGCCTGAAACCAGGCTGACCCTGTGGCGCGCTTTTGTGCCGCGCTGGGCCGCTGTGAGCTGCTATGCTTCTTGCACGCGTTCGTATCCGGCCGCCTTCGCGGCCCTGACGAACTTGCGGTCAAAAGTCGCGAAGCCAGCGCAGTGAGCGGACTTGCCCAGATGCAGCGCATCAGCGAAATCCAACCCCTGTTCCGAGAGGTCGAGCGCGGACGACACGACCGCCCCGTCTTCCACCTCTACCGTGGGAAGCCCGCTAAACATCCGTAGCGTACGGGCGATTTCAAGCGGCGCAAAACCGTAGGCGCTGCGCAACACCCATTCGACTTCCAGCATCACCGTGACGGCGACAAAGACCGGCTGGCTATCGATCAGCGCCCGGGCGCGGGAAGACTGCGACGGGTGATCGCCCGTCAGGTAGCGGACGATCAGGTTGGTATCAATTGCGAGCATGGCGCCGCCGCGCTTCGGCGAGCACGCCCGCGTCCATTTCCTCCAACGTCTTCGGCCTGCCACTATAGCGCAGCGATCCAAACACGTCCTCTGGCCGTGTCTCGGCGAAGACTGGCGCAGGCTTCAGTAGCACGCCCTCCGGGGTATCCTCGACCAGAAGGCGTGTGCCGGCATGCCATTCCCTCCGTTTCCGGATCGCGCTGGGCAGGATGACCTGTCCCTTGGTCGAGACCGTAGTTACGAGCTTCTTTGCGGCAGCCATCTGCGTACGTCCTTAGGTGTAAGACGAATGTAAGATAGTCGAAGCTCTCCGCAAATTCAAGGCGCAAGCTACTCCTACTTAAAGCGATGACAAGGCAGTGGGCGGCGGGGATCGGTTGTTCCGGAGCGGCGATAATTCGGCGTCAACTCCATCAAACCCTGGTGCCGCCGACTGTCATCTGGTTCATCCTGAGATGCGGCTGGCCGACGCCGACCGGCACGCCCTGTCCGGCCTTGCCACACATGCCGATGCCGGTGTCGAGCTTCATGTCGTTGCCGATCATCGCCACACGATGCATGGCATCCGGCCCGTTGCCGATCAGCATGGCGCCCTTGATCGGTTGCGTCACCTTGCCGTTCTCGATCATGTAGGCTTCGGTGCAGCCGAACACGAACTTGCCCGAAGTGATGTCAACCTGGCCGCCACCGAACGACACGGCATAGATGCCGTTCTTGACCGAGGCGATGATCTCGTCCGGCTCCATGTCGCCCGCTGTCATGTAGGTGTTGGTCATGCGCGGCATAGGCTCGTGCGCGTAACCTTGGCGTCGCCCGTTGCCGGTGGCTTTCATGCCCATCAGCCGGGCGTTCTGGCGGTCCTGCATGTAGCCGACCAGCTTGCCATCGTCGATCAGCACGTTATGGGCCGATGGCGTGCCCTCATCGTCGACGGTAAGCGAGCCACGCCGCTCGGGCAGGGTGCCGTCATCAACGACGGTGACGCCTTTCGCTGCCACCTGCTGGCCAAGCAGGCCGGCAAAGGCCGACGTCTTCTTGCGGTTGAAGTCGCCTTCCAGCCCGTGGCCGACGGCCTCGTGCAACATGACGCCCGGCCAGCCGCTCGACAGCACGATGTCGAAAGTGCCGGCAGGTGCTGGAACCGCTTCGAGATTGACCAGCGCTTGCCGCAATGCCTCCTTGGCCGCGTGCCGCCAGCTGTCCTCGATCAGGAATTCACCAAAATCCTTGCGGCCTCCCATGCCGTAGGAGCCGCTCTCCTGGCGGTCGCCGTCGCCGACCACCACCGACACGTTGATCCTGACCAGCGGACGGATGTCGCGCACCATCTGGCCGTCGGCGCGCATGATCTCGACATGCTGCCAGGAGGCGGCGAGCGACGCCGTCACCTGCCTGACGCGCGGATCCTCGGCCCGCAGCCATGCATCGATTTCCTGAAGCAGCTTGGCCTTGGCCTCGAAGGAAGGCGAGGGGATAGGGTTTCCGTCGCCGTAGAGGTGGCGGTTGGTGCGGGCAGGCGCTGCGGCAAGCGTGCCGGAATAGCCGCTCTTCACCGTCGAAACGGCATCGGCGGCGCGCAGCAGCGAGGCTTCGGAGAGATCGCTGGAATGGGCGTAGCCGCTGGCTTCGCCGGCGACGGCGCGCAGGCCGAAACCCTGGTCGGTGTTGAAATTCGCGGTCTTCAGCTTGCCATTGTCGAACATCAGCGATTCGCTTTCGCTATATTCGAGAAACAGTTCGCCGTCGTCGGCGCCGTTAATAGTCTCGGCAACGATTTGCTTGATGCGATCGTCGGAAATGTCAAATTGGCCGATCAGGCTGTTCATGGCAGGTCCATTCGCAGGAGGATTGTTTCCCACGATGTAGGCGCGAAGGCCCGCACAGACAATCTGAAATGAGATTTGCCGTGACCTCGGCCGGTCAACATCACTGGATCGTCTTACAAGACCCAGTCTCAAGGCAGGGCGGCAAAGCCGTCGGCGAAACCCTTGAGGTCGACGGGAATGCCGATGCCCTCTTCCGGCGTCTGGAAGACGATGAAGGTGGCGGACGTACCGGTCTTCAGCGTGTCGAGCAGCGGCTTTTCCAGGATGACCTCGGCATAGCAGCCGTCCTGGAAACAGCGCACGAAATAGGCGCGGCCGATATCCTTGCCGTCGACATTGAGGCCGAGGCCGTTCGGCAACAGCACGCCGAGCGGCGCCAGCACACGCAGGATTTCGGCCTTGTTGTCGGCTGTGCGCAGCACGACGACGGAAAGACCCATTTCCGGACGGTCCTCGGCGACGACGTTCTGCATCATCACGCATTGTTCGGATGTAGCACCGGCGGGCGTATCGCAGATGATCGACCACGCCCCATGCGTTGACTTCACCGTGCCGCTTGGCTGCGCGGCATTGGCCAGGCCGGCGCCGGACAAGCCTATTGCGGCGGCAACAAAGATGACCTTCGCCAAGGTTCTCGAAAGCCAAGGGTTCATGACGGCTCCATTGCGAATCACGGCACTTTAAGCCGCACTAAACCCAAGTAAAGGACGAGACCCCGGCGATCTGCCCCGACACAGGCGACAATGCGCTTTTCAGTGCCAATTTCGCCCTAATTGCGACAGCTCCGCACGCCGCGCGGCTCATTCTACCCGGATGCCGCTCTGGTGATTCGCGGCGAGCCGTCACCGCACGAAGCCAGCGCCGCACTTGCGCGCAAAAATGCCGCACGGGTTCCGGCGCTCCTTTCTTGCGGAGGCAAATAGAGTATGGTTTGAACCAGCCTTGAATTGTCCGGGATTCCCGTCCCGGCATTGTTCGACATTCTTGCGGTCCGATCGCGAGGAACTGGGAGATGACGAGGGCGATGAAAAAATTCCTGGCAACCGCCAAAATCGTAGCTAGTGCCGCCGCCACGTTGTTTGCCGCTGCATCCGCTCATGCAGCCCAGCCCCAACCTTGGGAAACCAGTTTTCAGCCTCCGGCGACCGACATTATGCGGCAGATCGAGTGGTTCGGGAACTACTCGTTCGCGTTCATCATTGTGATCACCGCCTTGGTGCTTTTCCTGATTGCCTACTGCATTTTGCGGTTCCGGGCGAGCGTCAACCCGACGCCGTCGCGCACCAGCCACAACACGCTGATCGAGGTCATCTGGACTGTCGGTCCCGTCGTCATCCTGCTCTGTCTCGCCATTCCCTCGTTCCAACTGCTGACCGCGCAATACACGCCGCCGGAAGAAGCCAAGCTGACCGTCAAGGCGACCGGCAATCAGTGGAACTGGGACTACGAATACCAGGTCGACAACACGCTTTCCTTTAATTCCGCGATCCTTCAGGATGCCGACAGGGCTGCTGCCGGCAAGGAAGATCGCGCCGCGTATCCGCGCCTGCTCGCCGTCGACAATGAGATGGTGGTGCCGGTCAGCACCATGACCCGCGTGCTGGTGACGGCGACCGACGTCATTCACGCCTTTGCCATGCCGTCCTTCGGTATCAAGACCGATGCGGTGCCGGGCCGCATCAACGAGGTCTGGTTCAAGGCGGACAAGGAAGGCCTCTATTACGGCCAGTGCTCGGAACTCTGCGGCAAGGACCACGCCTTCATGCCGATCGCCATTCGCGTCGTCTCCGATGCACAATACAAGACCTGGCTGGCGGCAGCCAAGACCGACCTTCCCGGCGCCAACAAGGCGCTGATGGCCGAGGTCGATGGCACGAACAAGGTAGCGGCCGCCGGCAACTGATGCCGCGACCAGAAAAGATTCAGGGAACGGAGCCGACCATGGCGCACGCTGCAGCTCACGACGACCACGACCACAAGCCGTATCATGGCTGGGTCCGGTGGGTGTATTCGACCAACCACAAGGACATCGGTACGCTTTATCTGATCTTCGCGATCATGGCGGGCTGCATCGGTGGCGCCTTGTCGGTCGTCATGCGCATGGAATTGCAGGAGCCGGGCATCCAGATATTCACTGGCCTGGCGCAGATGGTCTACGGCATGAATGGCGACGCCGCCATCGACGGGGGCAAGAGCATGTACAATGCTTTCACCACCGCGCATGCGCTGATCATGATCTTCTTCATGGTGATGCCGGCGCTGATCGGCGGCTTTGCCAACTGGATGGTGCCGATCATGATCGGCGCGCCGGATATGGCCTTCCCGCGCATGAACAACGTCTCGTTCTGGCTGCTGCCGCCGGCTTTCATCCTGCTGATTTTCTCGGCCTTCGTCCCGAGTGCGCCCGGCGCCTACGGCGTCGGCGGCGGCTGGACGCTTTATCCGCCATTGTCGACATCGGGCCAGCCCGGACCGGCCATGGACCTGGCGATCCTGTCAATCCACATCGCCGGCGCCTCCTCGATTCTTGGCGCCATCAACTTCATCACCACCATCTTCAACATGCGCGCGCCCGGCATGACCATGCACAAGATGCCGCTTTTCGCCTGGTCTGTGCTGATTACCGCCTTCCTGCTGCTTCTGTCGCTTCCGGTGCTGGCCGGCGGCATCACCATGCTGTTGACCGACCGCAATTTCGGCACCACCTTCTTCGCCCCGGACGGTGGCGGCGATCCGATCCTGTTCCAGCACCTGTTCTGGTTCTTCGGCCATCCGGAGGTCTACATTCTGATCCTGCCGGGTTTCGGTATCATCAGCCATATCATCTCGACCTTTTCGAGGAAGCCGGTGTTCGGCTATCTCGGCATGGCCTATGCGATGGTAGCCATCGGCGCGGTGGGCTTCATCGTCTGGGCCCACCACATGTACACGACGGGCCTATCGCTCGACACCCAGCGCTATTTCGTCTTCGCCACCATGGTCATCGCGGTGCCGACGGGTGTGAAGATCTTCTCGTGGATCGCCACTATGTGGGGCGGGTCGATTTCGCTCAAGACCCCGATGCTGTGGGCGATCGGCTTCATCTTCCTGTTCACTGTTGGCGGCGTCACCGGCGTGCAGCTGGCCAATGCCGGCCTCGACCGCCCGCTGCACGACACCTATTTCGTGGTCGCGCACTTCCACTACGTGCTGTCGCTGGGCGCGGTCTTCGCGATCTTCGCCGGCTGGTACTACTGGTTCCCGAAAATGACCGGCTACATGTATTCGCCGGTGATCGCGAACACCCACTTCTGGGTCACTTTTGTCGGCGTCAACCTGGTCTTTTTCCCGCAGCACTTCCTCGGCCTTTCCGGTATGCCGCGTCGCTATATCGACTATCCGGATGCCTTCGCCGGCTGGAACATGGTGTCGTCCTACGGCTCGTACATCTCGGCTATCGGCGTCGTCATCTTCCTGTTCGGCGTCTTCGAGGCGTTCCAGAAGAAGCGGGTCGCCGGCGCCAATCCTTGGGGCGAGGGTGCGACCACGCTGGAATGGCAACTGCCTTCGCCGCCGCCGTTCCACCAGTGGGAACAGTTGCCGAAGATCAAGTAGGCGGTTGCCTCCTTTAATACGGAGCCGCCGGCCGACCGGCGGTTTTGGCCAACGGAATGATGGACTTAAGTACGCATGGCCCTTGCCGAAGACAGACTGATTGACGAGCCGGGCTTCCGCATGTCGGAAGCGACGGCGGGCGATTTCTTCGCCCTGCTGAAGCCGCGCGTCATGTCGCTGGTGGTGTTCACTGCGTTTGTCGGCATGGTCGCCGCTCCGGTGACCATCAATCCGCTGCTGGCGGTGATCGCGATCCTAGCTATTGCCATCGGCGCCGGCGCCTCCGGTGCGCTCAACATGTGGTATGACGCAGACATCGATGCGGTGATGACGCGCACCGCCGGCCGTCCCGTGCCGGCCGGCCGTATCCGGCCAGGCGAAGCATTGAGTTTCGGGCTGGTGCTGTCGGTTCTGTCGGTGATGACGCTCGGCGTGCTGGTCAACTGGTTGGCAGCATCGCTTCTGGCCTTCACCATCTTTTTCTATGCCGTCATCTATACGATGTGGCTGAAGCGCTGGACGCCGCAGAACATCGTCATCGGCGGGGCTGCCGGTGCCATTCCGCCGGTCATAGGCTGGGCGGCGGTAACCGGATCGGTCAGCGTCGAAAGCTTGGTGCTGTTCCTGGTCATCTTCCTGTGGACGCCACCGCATTTCTGGGCGCTCGCGCTGTTCAAGTCGGATGACTACGCCAAGGCAGGCATTCCGATGATGCCGAATGTCGCCGGCCAGGCCTCGACCAGACGCCAGATCTTTGCCTATGCGCTGGTCCTCGCGCCGGTTGGCGTGCTGCCCTGGGTTCTCGGGTTCACCACGCCGGTCTATGGCATCGTTGCATTGCTGCTCGGCGCCGGCTTCGTCTGGTATGCGTGGAAGGTGCTGCAAATGGCCGATGACGACCGGGCGATGAAGCCGGCCAAGGCCTTGTTCGGCTATTCGCTGCTCTATCTCTTCGCCATCTTCGCCGCCTACCTTGGCGATTGTGTCGTCGCGCGTGCGCTGACCATTGGTGGAGCATGAGCATGGCCGAAAAGAAGCTTGAACTGGTCACGTTGACCGAACGTCAGCAGAAGGCCCGCCGCAATCGCTCGGCCGCAATCGGTTTCGCGCTGGCGGCGCTGGTCGTCATATTCTACGTCGCGACCATCGTGAAATTTGGTCACAGTTTCCCCGGCTCGATGTGAGCTTAACATGACCAGGCAAACAGTCACCGATCCTAAGAAGAAGAATACGAACCGCGTCGTCGCCGGCGTCTGCATCGCGTTCTTCGGCGGCATGATCGGCATGGCCTACGCCGCGGTGCCGCTCTACGCGATGTTCTGCCAGGCGACAGGCTACGGCGGCACCGTCAAACGGGCGACCCAGCAATATGCCGATCGGGTGCTCGATCGCGACATCACCATCCGCTTCGACGCCAACACCGCCGGCGTTCCCTGGCAATTCCAGCCGGTCGCCCGCTCGATCACCATCAAGATCGGCGAAACCGCCGAGGCGCATTTCAGCGCGACCAACAAATTCAGCCGTCCCATCACTGGACGCGCCACCTTCAACGTGCAGCCGGAACTGGCCGGACCTTACTTCAACAAGGTCGAGTGTTTCTGCTTCACCGACACGACGCTGAAGCCGGGCGAGACACTGGACATGCCGGTCGTCTTCTATGTCGATCCCGACATCGTCAACGCGCCGGAATTGAAGGATCTGACGACGATTACCCTGTCCTACACGATGTTCCCGGTCGACAAGACCAAGCCGGTCGCATCATCGGTGCCGGCCGACGGCCGCCGCAACAAGATTTCAGATACCGAAGCAAGCCTCGGGGGTTGATATGGCAGACGCACACGCAAAACCACAACATGACTACCACCTCGTCGACCCGAGCCCGTGGCCGTTCCTGGGCTCCGTCGGGGCGCTGGTGACCGCGTTCGGCGGCGTCTGTTACATGCAATACCTCAAGGGCGGCGATTTCCCGATCTTCGGTTTCAATGTCGCCAATCCATGGCTGTTCTTCATCGGCCTGCTGATCGTCATCTACACGATGTTCGCCTGGTGGTCGGATACGATCAAGGAGGCGCATGAGGGACACCACACCCGTGTCGTGTCGCTGCATCTGCGCTACGGCATGATCATGTTCATCGCCTCCGAGGTGATGTTCTTCGTCGCCTGGTTCTGGGCCTTCTTCGACGCCAGCCTGTTTCCGGGCGAGGTCCATCAATACGCCCGTACTGCCTTCACCGGCGGCGTCTGGCCACCCAAGGGCCTCGAAGTTCTCGACCCTTTCCATCTGCCGCTCTACAACACCGTCATCCTGCTTCTGTCGGGTACCACGGTGACCTGGGCGCACCACTCGCTCATCCACGGCGACCGCAAGGGCCTGATCAATGGCTTGGTGCTGACCGTCGGCCTCGGCATGCTGTTCACGATGGTGCAGGCCTACGAGTACATGCACGCGCCGTTCGGCTTCAGGGATTCGATCTACGGCGCCACCTTCTTCATGGCGACCGGCTTCCATGGTTTCCACGTCATCATCGGCACGATCTTCCTGTTGGTCTGCCTGATCCGCGCCATAAAGGGCGACTTCACGCCCAAGCAGCATTTCGGCTTCGAGGCCGCCGCCTGGTACTGGCACTTCGTGGACGTGGTGTGGCTGTTCCTGTTTGCCTCGATCTACGTCTGGGCATCGAACGGCGCGATGATCGAACCGCACTGAGATCGAACTGAGGAAATCGACAAGGCGGCTGCGGCGACGTGGCCGCCTTATCTTTTGCGGCAAATGCTCCTAGGATGATCCCATGAGCGACGACAAGGCGATCTGGCCACCAATCGATCCGATCTCGGCCGGCTTGCATGGCCGCTGCCCCCGCTGTGGCGAGGGCAAGCTGTTCTCCGGGTTCCTCACGGTCGGCAATCGCTGCACCAATTGCGGCCTCGATTATTCTTTCGCCGATGCTGGTGACGGGCCGGCGGTGTTCGTTATCCTGATCATCGGCTTCATCGTCGTCGGCCTGGCACTGTGGATGGAGGTGACGCTCAATCCGCCGCTCTGGCTGCACCTGCTGCTGTGGATTCCACTGACGCTGGTGCTTTGCCTGGCGGCGCTCAGGCTGATCAAGGGCGTGCTGCTGACGCTGCAATACCGCAACAAGGCGGCCGAGGGCCGACTGGACCGCGGCGAATGAGCGAGGCATCAGGTTCGGTGGCCGGCCGGTCGCGGCCCAAGCGCGCATTGGCGCTCGGCCTGGGTATCGTCGTGTTTTTGATCCTGCTGGCGCTCGGCACCTGGCAGGTTCAGCGCCTGCACTGGAAAGAGGGCCTTCTCGAGACAATAGACCAGCGCACGCATTCGGCGCCCGTGCCATTGGCCGAGGTCGAAAAGCGGTTTGCTGCCGCCGGCGACGTGGACTACACGCCGGTGATAGTGACCGGCACTTTCCTGCATCAAGACGAGCGGCATTTCCTCGCCACCTGGGAAGGCCAGTCCGGTTTCGACGTTTTCACGCCGCTGCAGCTCGACGATGGCCGTTTCGTGCTGATCAACCGCGGCTTCGTGCCCTACGATTTCAAGGATCCAGCCAAGCGGCCGCAGGGGCAGGTAACGGGCAAAGTGACGGTGACAGGGCTCGCCCGCAACCCGCTGCCGGCCAAGCCCTCGATGATGCTTCCCGACAATGACCCGCAGAAGAACATCTTCTACTGGAAGGACCGTGACGCGATGGCCTCGAGCGCCGGCCTGCCGACAGGTGCGGCGCTGGTGCCGATCTTCATCGATGCGAACGCCACGCCCAACCCCGGCGGGCTGCCGGTTGGCGGTGTCACCGTCATCGACCTGCCGAACAGCCATCTGCAATATGCGATAACCTGGTACGGCCTTGCCGCCGCCCTTGCCGGCGTCCTGATCTCCTGGCTCCGCCGCTCGGCGAAAGACCAATGATCGCCGCCACTACCCTTGACAGGGCAGGGCCGCGCACCTCATTTCGCGCCTTGAGCTCAGAAGTCATAGTCCGATCAACCGGCCCACAATCAGCGTAAGATGCAATCATGCTTCACACAAAGCCGCCGCTGACCATCCGGCTCTGCCAGCCCCGCGGTTTCTGTGCGGGCGTTGACCGTGCCATCCAGATCGTCGTGCTGGCGCTGAAGAAATACGGCGCGCCGGTCTATGTCCGCCACGAGATCGTGCACAACCGCTACGTCGTCGAAGGGCTGCAAAGCCTCGGCGCGGTGTTCATCGAGGAGCTCTCCGAGATCCCGCCCGAGCATCGCCAGAGCCCGGTCGTCTTTTCGGCGCATGGCGTGCCGAAATCGGTGCCGGCCGACGCCCAGTCCCGCAACCTGTTCTATCTCGATGCGACTTGCCCGCTGGTCTCGAAAGTCCACAAGCAGGCGATGCGCCATCAGCGGCTTGGCCGCCACGTGCTCTTGATCGGCCATGCCGGGCATCCGGAGGTGATCGGCACAATGGGCCAGTTGCCGGACGGCGCGGTAACTCTGATCGAGACCGAGGCCGACGCCGCAAGCTTCGTGCCCGCAGACCCACAAGCGCTCGGCTTCGTCACCCAGACGACGCTGTCGGTCGAGGATACCGCCGGTATCATCCGCGCCCTGCAGCAGCGTTTTCCCGAGCTGCACGCGCCGGCGGCGGAATCGATCTGTTATGCCACCACCAATCGCCAGGAAGCGGTCAAGGAAACAGCGGCCGGCGCCGATCTCTTCCTGGTTGTCGGCGCACCTAACTCGTCCAACTCGCGGCGCCTGGTCGAAGTGGCCGAGCGCGCCGGCGCCTCGATGTCGCTTCTCGTGCAGCGCGCCTCCGAAATTCCGTGGAATGAGATTGCCGGCATTTCGACGCTCGGCCTGTCGGCGGGCGCCTCGGCGCCGGAGATCATCGTCGACGAGATCGTCGATGCGTTCAGGCAGCGCTTCGACGTGACCATCGAGCTGGCCGTGACGGCGACGGAGACGGAGGACTTTCCGGTGATGCGGGTGTTGCGCGATGTCGAACTGACGGCTGCCGACATGGCCTTCGTCAACGGGGCCGCGTAGCAACGATGGCGGTTTACACCGACGTCAACGAGGGCGAGCTCGGCGCATTCCTCAGGAACTATCCGGTCGGCGACCTCTTGTCCTACAAGGGCATCGCCGAAGGCACCGAAAACTCGAATTTTCTGCTGCACACCAGCAGCGGCTCCTACATCCTGACGCTTTACGAGAAGCGCGTCGACAAGGCTGACCTGCCGTTCTTTCTCGGCCTCATGGCCCACCTCGCCAGAAAGGGCATTTCGTGTCCGCTCCCGGTCACCGCACATGATGGCGGCGTGATCGGAACACTTGCCGGCCGGCCGGCGGTCATCATCACCTTTCTCGAAGGCCTGTCGCTGCGGCGGCCGACGGCTGCACATTGCGGCGAGGTCGGCAAGGCGCTGGCGGCACTGCATCTCGCCGGCGCGGATTTTCCGATGACCCGCCCCAACGCCCTTGCCATCGATGGCTGGCGCAAGCTGTGGAATGCCGCCCGCGCCCGCGCCGACGAGGTCGAGCCGGGACTGGCGGCCGAGGTCGATGCCGATTTCGCCGATTTCGAGCGGAACTGGCCGAACGGTCTGCCGCAAGGCATCATCCATGCTGATCTTTTCCCGGACAATGTGTTTTTCCTCGGCGAGAAACTGTCCGGGCTGATCGACTTCTATTTCGCCTGCAACGACCTCTATGCCTATGACGTTGCCACGTGCCTGAACGCCTGGTGCTTCGAGAAGGATTTTTCCTTCAATCTGACCAAGGGCACGGCGCTGCTTGCCGGCTACCAAAGCGTGCGGCCGTTGAGCAGTGACGAGAAAGCTGCGCTGCCGATGCTGGCGCGCGGTTCGGCGCTGCGCTTCATGCTGACCCGGCTCTACGACTGGCTGACGGTCCCGGACGGCGGCCTGGTGATGAAACGCGACCCGACCGAGTATATCCGCCGGATGCGCTTCCACCGGGCGATCAACTCTCCTTCCGAATATGGACTGACATGACCAAGCGCGTTGAAATCTTCACCGATGGTGCCTGTTCGGGCAATCCCGGGCCTGGCGGCTGGGGCGCAATCCTGCGCTTCAACGGCGCAATCAAGGAGCTCCATGGTGGCGAGGCTCTGACCACCAACAACCGCATGGAGTTGTTGGCGGCCATCTCGGCGCTCAATGCGCTCAAGGAGCCTTGCGTCGTCGATCTTTATACCGACAGTAACTACGTCAAGGACGGTATTTTCGGCTGGATCGACGGCTGGAAGCGCAACGGCTGGAAGACCGCCGCCAGGCAGCCGGTGAAGAATGCCGAGCTGTGGCAGCAGCTCGACGCTGCGCGCAACCGCCACCAGGTCACCTGGCATTGGGTCAAGGGCCATGCCGGCCATCCCGAGAACGAGCGCGCCGACGAATTGGCGCGGCTCGGCATGGCGCCATTCAAGACGAAGTCGGCGAAACCCGTGCTCGCGTCCGTGCCGCCGGAGGAAGGCACCCGCTCCAGGCAATCGGCGGCCAAGAAGGTTCGGCGCTCGACGCAAAGCTATTGAATTCCGGCTGCGGGTCCGCTCTCTGGCAGGAAGAGTTCTTATCATGCCGATTGCATACTACATCACGCATCCCCAGGTTCAGGTCGATGCCAACGTTCCAGTGCCGGAGTGGGGACTGTCCGACATCGGGCGAGCGAGAACATCTGCAATGCTCGATCAGCCGTGGGTTGGGTCGATCCGGCGGATCGTGTCGTCGGGTGAACGCAAGGCGATACAAACCGCCGAGATACTCGGAAGGCATCTCCGCCTTGCAGTCGAGGTGAGGGAACGGATGCATGAGAATGACCGATCGGCAACCGGTTTCCTGCCGCCATCGGAGTTCGAAGCGGTCGCCGACCAATTCTTCGCCAATCCAAACAGCAGCATTCGTGGATGGGAGCGAGCTATCGAAGCCCAGCGTCGTATTCTAAGCGAGGTAGACACTGTGCTACGCACCGACGCCGCTGTCGACGTTGCTTTCATAGGTCACGGAGGTGTCGGAACGCTCCTGCTGCTCTCTTTGAGCGGTCGGGAAATCAGCCGCGAGGCGGATCAGCCAGCGGGCGGTGGGAACTACTTCGCATATGATATCAGCGCGCGTCGCGTTATCCATGGATGGCAGCCGATCGACAGGCCGACGCAGCGCCGCGACGGTTAATTACCTATCGGATCAGAAGAGCGGTGCCGAACAGTCCGATGGCAAACACCATATGCGAAACTAGATTGAGGGCGCGGACCTGCATCGGATTGGGCCGCTTCGAAGCGGCCCAGCCGGCGCCCATGCCGGGCGCCAGCAGAAACCACCCGGCGCCGACGGTGACGATGCCGAGCATAAAAGCCGGCAGGAAGGTCGGCGCGGTGAGCCAGGCCGTTCCGGCCAGCACGACCAGTATGACGCCGTAGACGATGCCGACAGCATAATGAAAGGCCCAGCCAAGTACTGATTCATGCGGGTAGGGCGAGGCCTCGCCAATGTCGTCATGGAAGACCTTGCCTTCCCTGAGATGCCAGACCCAGCGGCCGACCAGCCCCCAGTTCGGCCGCGGTTGAGCAAACGCCTTGTTCAGGAAAATCGCCCAGACATCCATAAGCGCGGTTGCGCCGATGCCGATCGCGAGGCTGCGCCAGACGATGTCAGACATAATCGAGGTCCCCAGAAGCAAGCAGTCCCGAAGGGCCGACGCATGGTCCCGAAAACCGGGTCGGCTTTCGGAATGATCATGCGCCGATGCAAAAGTCAGCGTCCTTTGGACGTTGAGCGCTCGAAGGCGCCCTTTGCCGTGCCTGGCCTAGGCTGTCGCCAGGACGGAAAGCTGTCCGAGAATGTGAGCCGCACCGGATTCGTCGACGCCGGGCTTTGTCTCGACGTTGAGTGCGGTGACCTTGCCGTCATCGACGATCATCGAAAAACGCTTCGAGCGTAGCCCCATGCCGCCGCTGGAGAGGTCGGCGTCGAGGCCGACGGATTTGGCGAAATCGCCATTGCCATCGGCAAGATAAAGGATTTTGCCTTCACCGCCGCTGAAGCGGGCCCAGGCCCCCATAACGTGAACATCGTTGACCGAGACAACGGCGATAGTGTCGACGCCGCGCGCCAGGATGGCGTCGTAATTGTCCAGGTAGCCGGGCAGATGATTGTTGCTGCAGGTCGGCGTGAAGGCGCCTGGAACGCCAAACAGCACGACCTTCTTTCCTGAGAATAGCTCGCCCGTCGTTATCGGCTTTGCACCGTCGGCGGTCATTGTCTTGAAGGTCGCATCGGGCAGTTTGTCGCCAACGGAGATCGTCATGATGGTCCTCGCTTGGAAATGGAAGGGAGTGTCCTTGCGATAGCGAATTAAGGCGCGCCCGGCAACCGTCCAGACGTTGGCATCACGGGAATGGCAACAGGCCTTCGACCGCGCCTGCAGCACTTGTCAGTGTGTAGTGCAGGCCGCCATCGGTTGGCGTTGTCGACGGCCTGTCGAGGATCGGCACAGTAAAGATCAGCTTGCCATCCTTTTCGCTGCGCGCCGGGGCACCGAACATGTAGTCGCGTTCGCCGGCAACGAAGAAGTCGGCGCCCTCGGGGCTGCCCGGAAAGCTCGCTTCGACAATCAGCGTTTCGTGGTCGCCCGGCAGTACGTTTATGCCGAAATCGGGCGTTGCCGTGGCGGGCAGGGTGGCAAGGCCTGCCTTGACCAGTGCCGCGTCCTCGGCGTTGTCCGGATCGGCGCCGGGATCGACGGTCAGCCTTGTCTGCACCGGGATGCAGATGGTTTCGCAGATGCCGAGGAAAATGTCCGCATCGATGACGGCCGGCTGGCCGGGCGCGGCAAGCGTGAACGTCACCGGCAACGAAACCGGGTGGTCGTAGCCGGCCCATTTGCCATAACCGTCGTCGTGGCGCTGCGGCGGCGGAAACGAAAGCGTCGCGTCGGCAATGTTGGTGCTGGCCGAGACGTCGATCTGTGGTGGCACGCCCGCATCGCCCGGATCGCGCCAATAGGTCTTCCAGCCGGGCTTCAGCGCAATGTCGAGGACGCCCTGGAGACGCCCGGCCTCATCGGCCTTGCCGCTCGTCACCAGCCGCACCCTGCCGCCTTCGCTATTGTACCAGGCCGATGAGGAGGCTGAGGCGGGGAGGCCGGTCGCCGATCCAATGGCTACGCCAAGCAGCAGGATTTTCAAGCTTTGCATGGCAATGATTTGATCGTCTGTTGATGGCCGCACAATGATTTCATGACGCCGCCGGCATCATATTTGCGTGACCTTCGATTTACGAGCCTGATCAAATCGGGCGCCGCCCATCTTTTCGACGCCCCGGAAACGCGTTACGCTGTGGCCATGGATTTGTTGCGCCATAAAAGGACGGCCGCAGGACCCGGCTTTCTCGACGATCAGTTCCTGATTGCCATGCCCGGCATGAAGGATGACCGCTTCACGCGCTCTGTCATCTACATTTGCGCGCACAGCGACGAAGGCGCGATGGGGCTGATCATCAACCAGACGCAGCAGATGCTGTTTCCGGACCTGCTCGTGCAACTCGGCATCATGAACGAGCTGGAGGCAATTCGCCTGCCGCCACCGGCGCGCGACTTCGTCGTGCGCAATGGCGGACCGGTGGATCGTAGCCGCGGCTTCGTTCTGCATTCGGGCGACTACCGGGTGGAATCCTCGCTCGCCGTGTCCGACGATGTCTGTCTGACCGCGACCGTCGACATATTGCGCGCCATCTCCTCCGGCCGCGGACCCCGGCGGGCTCTGATGGCGCTTGGCTATGCCGGCTGGGGTGCGGGCCAGCTTGAAAACGAGATCGTCGAGAATGGCTGGCTGACTTGCCCGGCAAGTGCCGAGCTTCTGTTCGACGCCGACATCGATCGCAAATATGACCGGATCCTCGCCTCGATCGGCATTGATCTCGCGCATCTCAGCCTGGCTGCCGGTCACGCCTGAACCTCATTACGTCCTGAAACTTGTCACGCTTGGGTCAACGGATACTGTTCCTTCAGCGTCTTCAGCACCTGGTCGCCCGGCATCGGCGCGCCGAACATGAAGCTCTGCACGTACTCGCAGCCCATCTGCCGCAACTCCAGCGCATCGCTCTCGTCCGAAATGCCTTCGGCGACAACCGACAGGCCGAGTTCATGCGCCATATTGACCATGGATTTGAGCAGCACCGCACGTTTCGGCGTCGCGTCGTCGACGAAGCTCTTGTCGATCTTGATGGTGTCGAATGGAAAGCGCGTCAGATAGGCCAGCGATGAATAGCCGGTGCCGAAATCATCCAGCGACAGGCCGATGCCAAGCTGCTTCAGCTTGGTCAGCACATGGGCGGTCTGCTCGGGATTGTCCATCACCAGCGATTCGGTGAGTTCGAGCCGGAAGCAGCGCGGTTTCAGGTTGGCTCGCGCGATCACCGAGCGGACGTCGCTGACCAGGTCGCGGCGGATGAGCTGACGGCTGGACAGATTGACCGAGACCGACAGCGGCGCATCGCCGATCTGCTTTTGCCATCCCGCCAGGTCTTCGGCAGCCTGTTGCATGGCGAACAGCCCAAGCTGCACGATCAGGCCGCAGTTTTCGGCGACCGGAATGAAATCAGCCGGCGGGATCATGCCGCGACGCGGATGGTCCCAGCGCAGCAGCGCTTCGAAGCCTGCGACGCTGCCGTCCTCCAGCCGCACGATCGGCTGGTAGGCAAGCGTGAATTCGCGTCGTTCGATGGCGCGGCGCAGATCGGACTCGAACTGCAGCCGGTCGGTGCCGACGGTGCGGAAGGCGGGACGGAATGGCTCGATCCGGTCGCCGCCGAAGCGCTTGGCCTGATGCATGGCAAGCTCGGCATCCTTGACCATGTCCTCGGCTGAGGTCTGCGTGGCGGTCCAGGTGATCAGCCCGATCGAGGCGGTCAGCACGATCTCGCGCTTGGCGAAGGTGATCGGGTTGTTGATGGCGTGCTTGATGGCATCGGCAATGCCCGCGATGCGAGCCGGATCCTGCTCCGACAAAAGCATCAGCGCGAACTGGTCGCCGGCAAAGCGCGACAGCGAATCCTTCGGCTTGAGCAGTCGGTGCAGCCGCCGCGCGATGGTCAAAAGGATGGTATCGCCGGCCGAGATGCCGAGCCCGTCATTGACCTGCTTGAACCGGTCGATGTCGATGACGAAGACGGTCGGGCGCACCTTCTCTTCGGTGCGGGCGATCGAAATGATCGCCTCCAGCCGGTTCATGAACAGCTCGCGGTTGGGCAGGCCGGTCAGATTGTCGTGCACGGCGTCATGCAGCAGCCGTTCCTCGGACTTCTTCTGCTCCGTCACGTCGACCATGGTGCCGACGCAGCGGATGACCTCGCCGTCCGAGCCGATCACCGGCCGGGCGCGCAGCGAAAACCAGTGATAGTGCCCGTCGGCGCCGCGCAGGCGGAAGTTTTGCGACACCCGGCCGCGCCGGTGCTCGAGCACCACGTCGAGTGTCGTGCGAAACGTGTCGCGGTCGTCGGCATGCAGCACCGGCAGCCAGTTGCGGGCGGGCCCGCCGAGACTGTTGGGGGCAAGGCCGAGCTGAATGCTGACGTCGGGACGAGTGACGACGCGGTCGCGCAGCACGTCCCAGTCCCACACGGTATCGCCCGATCCGGCAACCGCCAGCGCCTGCCGCTCGAGATCGGAGAACAGGCCCTGATGCAGGGCGCCGCCGGCAAAAGCGTGCTGCATCACCGTGAAGCCGATCAGCAGGATGATGAGGATCAGCCCGCCGCCCAGCGCCGGCTGGGCGATATCGTTGTCCAGCATGCCGGTGATTGCCATCCACGATCCGCATAGCCACAGCAGAACCATCACCCAACTGGGCACCAGCATGATGGCGCGGTCATAACCGCGGATACCGAGGAAGATGATCAGGCCGAGCCCGGTCAGCGCGGTGGCGGCGAAGGACAGCCTGGCAATGCCGGCGGCAACCGCCGGATCGATGATGGCGACACCGGCGATCAGCACCAGCCCGAGAATCCAGACCAGCGCGCCGTAGCTGAAATGGCCGTGCCACCGGTTGAGGTTGAGATAGGCAAACAGGAACACCACGAAGGTCGCCGCGAGCGCCACCTCCGTTCCGGCGCGCCACATCTGCTCATTGCCCGGTGAGATCTCTATGATCTTGTTGAGAAAGCCGAAATCGACGCAGATATAGGCAAGCACCGCCCAGGCTAGGGCCGCCGTTGCCGGGAACATCGAGGTCCCCTTGACGACGAAAAGAATGGTCAGGAACAGCGCCAGCAGGCCGGCAATGCCGATGACGATGCCACGAAACAGCGTGTAGGAATTGACCGAGTCCTTGTAGGATTCAGGGTCCCACAGATAGACCTGCGGCAGCTTGGGCGAGGCGAGCTCGGCGATGAAGGTAATCACCGTTCCCGGGTTCAGCGTGACCCGGAAGACGTCGGCGTCGGGGCTGGTCTGGCGGTCGAGCGCAAAGCCTTCGCTGGGCGTGATCGCGGCGATACGGGTCGAGCCGAGATCCGGCCAGAACAGGCCGGAATTTACCAGCCGGAAATGCGGTGCGACAATCAGCCTGTCGAGCTGCTGGTCGGTGGTATTGGCCAGCGCGAACACCGCCCAGTCACCGCTCGAGCGCGCATCATTTGCCTCGACCTCGATGCGCCGCACGATGCCGTCCGGGCCTGGCGCGGTCGACACCTGAAAATTCTCGCCCTGATTCCGGTAGATCAAGACGGCCCCCGAAAGATCGAGCGCAACGTCGTCGCGGGCGATCTTGATCGGTTCTACGGCAAAGGCCGAGGACGCCGCGCAGAGCGTGACGATTGCCGCCAGCATAAAGGCAAGCAGCGACCCCTTGCGCAGAAAATTCGTCAAAATCAGCCCTTTGTTCCAACGCCCGGCGGATCGTCCGCGATTCGGGCGTATAGGTAATGGTCCTGCCAGATGCCGTTGATCCTGAGATAGGATCGTAGCAGTCCTTCGCGCCGGAATCCGGCTTTTTCAAGCACGCGGATCGACCGGGCGTTGTCGGGAATACAGGCAGCTTCGATCCGGTGCAATCGCAGCGTTTCGAAGGCGAAACGCGTCACCACTCTTACGGCATCGGTCATCAGGCCGCGTCCGCTGAAGCGCTCGCCGATCCAGTAGCCGATATGGCCGCTTTGGGCGACCCCGTGGCGGATATTGCCGAGGGTGATACCGCCGGCCAGCTTGCCGCTGCTTTTCTCGAAGATGAAGAAGGCGATCGCCGTCCCCTGCGCGTAGTCCTCGCGGTAGCGCCCGATACGATGCCGCCACGCCGTGCGGTCGAGTTCGTCAGGGGTCCATCGCGGCTCCCACGGCTCAAGAAAAGCGCGGCTTTCACTGCGCAGCACCGACCACTCGCGATAGTCGTTGGTCAGCGGTACGCGCAGCGTGACAAGCTCGCCCTTCAGTGCCGGCAGGTCGCGGCGAAAGAAAGGGAGCGCGAACACGACGCTCGAATAGGCTTAGACGGCAAGCTTACGGGCAGTGGTCTGCGTGCCCGAAAGCGAATCGAGGATCGCCTCATAGGGCGCGAGCGTACCCACCGGCCCGACGGCTGTAAGCGTCGGCTTGGTCGAAAAAAGCCGCGACGACAGATCCGTCAGCCGCTCGACAGTCAACGCCGCCAGCCGCTCCATCAGCTCTTCCTTGGCGATCGGCCTGCCGAACAGAAGCAACTGCCTGGCGATCTGCGAGGCGCGGCTGGCCGGGCTCTCGGCCGACATGATCAGCCCGGCGCGGTATTGGGCACGCGCCCGGTCGAGCTCCTCCTGCAGGATGTTTTCACCGGCCTTTTGCAGCTCGTCGATGATCACAGGCACCAGCTCGGCAATATCGCTTTGTCCGGTCGCCGCATGGACCCCGAAGACGCCGGTGTCGGAAAAACCCCAATGGAAGGCATAGACCGAATAGCACAGGCCGCGTTTTTCGCGGACTTCCTGGAAAAGTCGCGACGACATGCCGCCGCCCAGGATCATCGACAGGACCTGGGAGGCATAGAAATCGCGGACGTGATAGGCGCGGCCCTCGAAACCCAGCACGATCTGCGCGTCCATCAGGTCGCGGTCCTCGCGAAAATCGCCGCCGACATACTGCGCATATTGCGGGATGGTGCCGTCGGCCTTGCCGCGGAAGCTGCCGAGACGCTTTTCGACCTCGCGCACGAAATCGTCGTGCTTGATATCGCCGGCCGCCACCATCACCATGTTCTCGGCGCCGTACTGTCGTTCGATGAAGTCGTGCAGCTGCTTCGAAGTGAAGGATTTGACGGTTTCCGGCGTGCCAAGAATCGAGCGGCCGATAGTCTGGTGGCGGAAGGCGGTCTCGGTAAAGTGATCGAAAACGACGTCGTCGGGCGTATCGTGCGCGGCGCCGATCTCCTGCAGAATCACATGCTGCTCTCGTTCCAACTCCTGCGGATCGAATTCGGATTCCTGCAGGATGTCGGAAAGGATATCGACGGCCAGCGGCACGTCGTCGCTCAGAACCCTTGCATAATAGGAGGTCGTCTCGACGCTGGTGGCGGCATTGATCTCGCCGCCGACGTCCTCGATCTCCGAGGCGATCTCGAAGGCGCTTCGCCGACTGGTGCCCTTGAAAGCCATGTGCTCGAGCAAGTGCGCCATTCCGTGCTCTTCGTCACGCTCGTTGCGTGCGCCCGACTTGACCCAGGCGCCAAGGGCAACAGATTCGAGGCTTGGAAGGGTTTCGGTGGCGACTGTCAGGCCGTTCGACAGACGGCTTACCTCAACACCCATATGGCAATTACTCCCTAACGCGCCGCCCGCGTGTGGCGGCCGACATAATCTTCCACCATTTTCAGGTCGGATGGAAGTACCGTGTATTTTTCCTCGGCACTCATCAACCCGCCTAGCCATGCAGGCAGGGCAGGCGACACGCCGCTGGCGGCTTCGACGGCGGCGGGAAACTTTGCCGGGTGCGCAGTGCCCAGCACCACCATCGGCACCTCACCCGCAGCCTTGCCGGCGGCCACATGCACGGCCGCGGCGGTATGCGGGTCGAGCAGATAGCCGCTCGCCGCAAGTGTGGTGCGGATGGTGGCGGCGACCTCGTCCATGGTGGCGCGGCCGGCGTCGAATTCGGAGCGGATCTTGGCGATTTCGCCGGCCTCGATGGTGAAGGCGCCGGACTGCTTGAGCCCGTTCATGTAGCGCCGCACGGCCGAGGCATCGCGGCCGGACGCTTCGAACAGCAAGCGTTCGAAGTTCGAAGACACCTGGATGTCCATCGAGGGGGACGTGGTCGAAAAGACCCCCTTCATGCGGTATTCGCCGGTCGCCAGCGTGCGCGCCAGAATATCGTTGTCGTTGGTGGCGATGATCAGCCGTTCGATCGGCAGCCCCATCTTCTTGGCGGCATAGCCGGCGAAGATGTCGCCGAAATTGCCGGTCGGCACGGTGAAGGAAACCGGCCTGTCGGGCGCGCCGAGCGACAGCGCGGAGGAGAAATAATAGACGATCTGGGCCATGATGCGGGCCCAGTTGATCGAGTTGACGCCGGACAGCGATACCCGGTCACGAAAACCGTGGTCGTTGAACATGTCCTTTACCAGGCTCTGGCAGTCGTCGAAATTGCCTTCGATCGCCAACGCATGGACGTTTGCGGCGGTCGAGGTCGTCATCTGCCTCTGCTGTACCGGCGAGACGCGGCCGTGCGGGAAAAGCACGAAGATGTCGGTGCGGTTGCGCCCGGCAAAGGCATCGATGGCGGCCCCTCCGGTGTCGCCGGAGGTGGCGCCGACAATGGTGGCGCGCTGGTCACGCTCGGCCAGCGCATGGTCCATCAGCCGTGCAAGAAGCTGCATCGCCACGTCCTTGAAAGCGAGCGTCGGGCCGTGGAAGAGCTCGAGCACGAAGCTGTTCGGCCCGGTCTGCACCAGCGGGCAGACGGCCTCATGGCGGAAGGTCGCATAGGCTTCGCGCACCAGCCGTTCGAACACCGGCGCCGCGATCTCGCCGCCGAGGAACGGCGACAGCACACGGATGGCAAGATCGGGATAAGCAAGGCCGCGCATGGCGCGGATCTCGGCTGCGGAAAAATGCGGCCAGGCGCTCGGCAGGTAGAGCCCGCCGTCGCGCGCCAGTCCGGCCAGCACCGCGTCGGAAAATCCAAGCGCGGGCGCTTCCCCGCGGGTACTCACATATTGCATCGTCACGTTTCCATTGCTGCCCGGAATTTTCGCCCGCCGCGAGGTGGTGGATTTCTGCGCAGGCTCAGTCGCATTTTTGCCGCGCGGTTGATATACGTCACCGGCTTTGCGAGAGGGAAGTGCAGTTCATGGCGTTTCATTCATTCAACGGTCGTTTTGTCGCGGGTCTGGCGCTCGCCGGCTTTATGCTTGCCGCCGCAGGTTGCCAATCGAGCGACAATGGAATTCTCGGCTTCGGCAAAAAGGATACGACGCCGCCACCGCCACCCGATCCCAAGGTGCTTTCCAGCCAGTTGCAGGCCTATTGCCCGAAAGTGACGTTGCGTGACGGCACCGCCTTCTTCAATACCTACGCCAAGAGCGGTCCGAAGCCGAAGAAAAAAACCGATGTTGCCGCCGAGGAAGCCGCCCAGCCGGCAGCGGACGCGGCAGGCGCCGATCAGCCGGACGATTCCGCCAAGATCATCTATCAGGCTTCGATCACCGATGTGACCCGCGACTGCAGCCGCGCCAACGGCTCCTTGTCGATGAAGATAGCCGTCGCCGGCAAGGTCGTGCCTGGCCCGATGTTCACCCCCGGGACCATCACCATGCCGATCCGCATCGCGGTGATGCACGGCACCGAAGTTCTCTATTCGCAGCTTCACTCCTATCAGGTCCAGGTTACCGATCCTTCGAGTGCCACGCAGTTCGTCTTCACCGATTCCAACGTCGTCGTTCCGGAGCCGACGGCGAAGGACTACCAGGCATATGCCGGGTATGACGAGGGCGCTCCGAAAGTAGGGACAGACAAGCCGAGGAAGAAGAAAGCCGCCGCGACCAACTAAGCCGCTGCATTCGTGCCACGGCGGTTGGAGGCGGCCTCTCAGGCGTCCGCCGACCATTCCGACAGCGCGGCGATCACGCTTTTCAGCTCCGCCCAGCGGCGGATGACCGTTTCCGCGCCGGCCTCGGTCAGCGCATCGGCGTGGCCGGGATAGCTGTGCGCCGCGCCGGTGAAGCCGATGACGCGCATTCCCGCCGTCTTGGCGCCGGTGACGCCATGCACCGAATCCTCGATGACAAAGGTGTTCGCAGGATCGGCCTTGAGCTTTTCCGCGGCGAACCGAAACACGTCCGGCGCCGGCTTGGATTTCCCGGTCGGGGTTTCCAGCGAGGAAAAGATACGGCCGGCAAAGAACGGCAAAAGCTGCACCTTCTCCAGCATGAATTCAATTCGCTCCGAACGCGAATTCGAACAGACGCAGCGCGGCCCTGCTACCGCGGCGACAGCCTCGTGCGCCCCGTCGATGGCACGCACGTCGCTGCGCAGCCGACGATCGACCAGCTGTTCCTCCTTGTCGATCAGCGAGGCCTGGAACGGGATCCGGGACTTTTCCTCGACCCGCATCATGATGTCCTTGAAAGTCAACCCGGCATAGACCTCGGAAATCTCCTCGGCCGATATCTCGTAGCCGGCCGAGGTCAACAGCTCGGCATCGATCCGCGCGGCGATGATTTCGGAATCGACGAGCACGCCGTCGCAATCGAAGATGACAAGGTCTGGCTGGGGCATGGTGATCCGGAAAGCGGGATGAAGGGAATGCCGAGGGCTTTTTGGTCCAAACGGCTCAGGCGGCGCGGCATACACCAACAGGCCGGGCTTCGCAAATTCGGCGGGCTGCTTCACTGAATATTTACGCTGATCGGTAACCATAACGGACAGTAAACAGTAACGCGTGCCTTGGGTGTCACAATGTCTGCCGTGCGTCTTCTCGACGAGCTTTCCGATGTTCCCCAGCAATCCGAGTGGCTGGATACGATCCTGAAGGGCGACTGCGTCGCCGCGCTCGAACGGCTGCCGGAAAAGTCGATCGACGTGATCTTCGCCGATCCGCCCTATAATTTGCAGCTCGATGGCGATCTGCACCGGCCCGATCAATCCAAGGTCGATGCCGTCGATGACCATTGGGACCAGTTCGACAGTTTTGAGGCCTACGACGCCTTCACCCGCGCCTGGCTGCTGGCGGCGCGCCGTGTGTTGAAGCCCAACGGCACGATCTGGGTTATCGGCTCCTACCACAATATTTTCAGGGTCGGCGCCAAGATGCAGGACCTGGGCTTCTGGATCCTCAACGACGTCGTCTGGCGCAAGACCAATCCAATGCCGAATTTCCGTGGCCGCCGTTTCCAGAACGCGCATGAGACGATGATCTGGGCATCGCGCGACCAGAAGGGCAAGGGTTACACATTCAACTACGAGGCGCTGAAGGCGTCGAACGACGACGTCCAGATGCGCTCGGACTGGCTGTTTCCGATCTGCACCGGCGGCGAGCGCCTGAAGAACGACAATGGTGACAAATTGCATCCGACGCAGAAGCCGGAAGCGTTGCTTGCCCGCGTCATGACGGCATCGACCAGGCCGGGCGACATCGTGCTCGACCCGTTCTTCGGTTCAGGCACCACCGGGGCTGTGGCCAAGCGGCTTGGCCGCCACTTCGTCGGCATCGAGCGCGAACAAACCTATATCGATGCCGCCATGGAACGTATCGATGCGGTCCGGCCGCTGGAAGGCGCCAATTTGACGGTACTGACCGGCAAGCGCGCCGAGCCGCGCGTCGCCTTCGTCACCCTTCTCGACAATGGCCTAGTGGCGCCAGGCGCCACGCTCTACGACGCCAAGAAGCGCTGGGCGGCAAAAGTGCGCGCCGACGGCACGCTGGCCATCGGCGACAGTGCCGGGTCGATCCACAAGATCGGCGCCGAGGTCCAGGGGCTGGACGCCTGCAACGGATGGACCTTCTGGCATTATGAGCGCAGCGGCGGCCTGACCCCGATCGACGAGCTTCGCCGCATTGCTCGGCTAGGCATGGAGCGGGCGGGCGCCTGACGGCTTCCGAGTTGCGGCAGATCGGTTAATGCGAAGGCTCAACCAACTCCTGGAACCGATTCAAATCACACTTTGATCCCAAGACTCTCAAGGTCCGCCCTGAGCGTCTTTGCATCGGTGAACAGCACCGACTGCCAGCCCGCCGCCTTGGCGCCGTCGACGTTCTTCTGGCTGTCGTCGATGAACAGCGTCGCTGACGGCTCGAGGCTGAACGCGGCGACGTGGTGGTCATAGATGGCGCGATCCGGCTTGATCTGGCGGATGTCGCCGGAAACGGTGACGCCGCGCGGCCGATTGAGGAAATCGAAGCGCTCGCGGGCCTCGGCGAGCGTATCTGCAGCGAAATTGGTGAGCATCGTCACGTCATGGCCGCTGTCGATCAGGCCGATCATGATGGCGACGCTGTCCTCGTAGGCGTGAGGCACCATCTCGTGCCAGTGCCGGCGGAAATTGCGGATATTTTCGGCGTGCTCGGGATATTGCGCGATCGCCAGCGCTTCGGCCTCTTCCCAACTGCGGCCGCGATCCTGCTCGATGTTCCAATCATGCGTGCAGACATTGTCGAAGAACCATTTCCGTTCGTCGGGATCGGGGATCAAGCGACTGAAGGGCAGGTCCGGATCATAGTGGATCAGCACTTTGCCGATGTCGAAAACGATGTGGCGGATTTCAGTCATTCTTCTCTCTTTCAACGCGGCCGCTGCTTTTTCGTCGCGCCCGGTATCGCCGCTTCGATTACCTTTTTCATGACGCTCGGCAGCGCTTCCCCGGAAATTTCATGGGCCAGCGACCAGAAATGCCCGACCGGGGCGGCAACGTCGGTCTCCGCCTTGAACACGTCGAGTTCAAGCGCAAAATGGGTAAAGATATGGCCGATGCGTCCGGCCTGCTGCCAGTTGCCGGGGAGCGGGGCCGCCGCTTCCGTGGTAGCGCCGTCTATGCGCGCCGTCCAGCCGGTCGTCGGCACCTCAGTCATGCCGCCGAGCAGGCCTTTGTCCGCGCGCTTGCGCAGAAGGATGGCGCCGTCGCACCTGACGGCAACGAAGGCGGCACCGCGGCGTAAGGGTCTTTCGGCCTTGGGCAGGCGGACCGGAAAGCGTTCGGGGTCGCCCGAAATCGTGGCGCTGCAGTCCACCCGAACAGGGCACAGAATGCAGCGGGGCCGGCGCGGCGTGCAGATCATCGCGCCCAGGTCCATCATCGCCTGCGCGAAGTCGCCGGGCCTTGTCGGGGGAACCATGCGTTCGACCTGGCCGCGTATCTCGCCCTTGGCTTCGCCCAGCGGCGTGGCGATCGAAAACAGCCGTGAGACGACCCGTTCGACATTGCCGTCGACGACCGCGGCTGGTCGGTCGAAGGCGATCGCTGCGATCGCCGCCGCCGTATAGGCGCCGATGCCGGGCAGTTCCTTCAAGCCGGACTCGCTGTCCGGAAAGCGGCCGCCTTGCCGCGCGACGAGATCGGCACAGGCTTTGAGGTTACGGGCGCGGGAATAATAGCCGAGCCCGGCCCAGGCCTTCATGACGTCTTCGGTCGGTGCCGCCGCCAGCGCCTGGACCGTTGGCCATTTCTGCACGAACGCCCGAAAATAGGATTTTACCGCCTCGACCGTGGTTTGCTGCAGCATCACCTCGGAAAGCCAGACCAGATAGGGATCGGGCCGCGCCCCGCTCGCCAGCGCGCGCGGTGAAACGCGCCAGGGCAAGTCGCGGTGATGCGCGTCGTACCAGGCAAGCAGCCGGGAGGCGATCTCGACATTGTCTCCGGATACGGCCTTGCGGGTCTGGTCGTGCAGTGCCATTGATCGAGGGTCGGCCCTAATCCATTAGTGCTGAAGCTGGAGAACGCACATGGCAGGGAAAAGGCCCTTCGGCAATCCCGTTCCGGTGAGCGATCTCGCAACCGAGATCCTCGACCCAGTGCTGCGCAAACGGGCCGGTATGTCGATCGGACTGGTCCAGTCATGGGAAGAAATTGCCGGGCCGCGGCTTGCCGGCCGCTCGCGCCCGGAAAAGATCCAGTGGCCGCGCCGCATGCACGAGGACGATCCTTTCGAACCGGCGGTGCTGGTGATTGCCTGCGAGGGTGTGGCGGCGCTGCATCTGCAGCACGAGACCGGCGAGATCATCAACCGGGTCAATGCCTTCCTCGGTTTCAATGCGATCGGCCGGATCAGGATCGTGCAGAAGCCGGTATTGGCGGGCAAGGACAAGCCGAAACCCAGTTTGCGGCCATTGACTGCGGCCGAGAAAGCGAAGCTGTCGGGCACCGTTGGTTTGATCGAGGACGGCGGGCTGCGCGCCTCGCTAGAGCGGCTTGGCGCCACCATTCTCGGTCAAAAGAAACCGTGATCTCGCGCTATCGTGATGGTATGCCCGGATTTGGCGATTGGAATAGGGGCGGTAATGCCTTAATTCGCGCCAACTCTCGCTTTTTGTAGACTTTGCATTGCAAAATCCAACTATTGCCAGGTGATTCGTATGATCCGTTCCTTGTCCCGCAGAAACCTTTTGACTTCGCTGGTCGCAATACCAGCGGTGGCGCTGCTTGCCGCCTGCAGCGACTCGGGCGAGAAAGCCGAGGCGCAGGATGTGAAGCCTGCGGCTCCGGAACCTGCGAAGCCGGCCGCTCCGGCCGCCGCGGCGGCGCCGGAGGCTCAGGGCACGGTCGATATGGCGGCACTGCTGAAGCCCGGCGCATTGCCCGACATGCAACTCGGCAAGGACGATGCAAAGGTCACCATAGTCGAATATGCATCGATGACCTGCCCGCATTGCGCGCATTTCGCCGAGACCACTTTTCCGGAGCTGAAGACGAAATATATCGACACCGGCAAGGCCCGTTACATACTGCGCGAGTTTCCGTTCGATCCCAGCGCCGAGGCCGGTTTCATGCTGGCGCGCTGCTCCAAGGACAACTATTTCCCGATGGTCGACGTGCTGTTCAGGCAGCAGGCGAACTGGGTTGGTGTGAACAATATCAAGGACGCACTGCTGCAAATCGCCAAGCTTGCCGGTTTTACACAGGAGTCCTTCGAGGCCTGCTTGACGGACCAGAAACTTCTGGACGATGTGAGATCCGTCCAGAAGCGCGGCGCCGACGAATTCAAGGTCGATTCCACACCGACCTTTTTCATCAACGGAAAGACCTACAAAGGGGCGATGTCGATTGCGGAAATGTCGGCCATCATCGACCCTCTGCTCTGACGTTTCGGCAGCGCCGAAGCGGCGTCGCTTCGGCGTGCGCACTTCTTTGTCTTGCCGCGGGGTCTCCTTGCAAAACCGCGGAACAGCGTTGCGAAACTTGGCTATGGGCCGGCGCGAATGAAGTTCTCGCGCCTTCGCCTGCTCGGCTTCAAATCCTTCGTCGAACCCGGCGAGTTCGTCATCGAACGCGGCCTGACCGGCATAGTCGGGCCGAACGGCTGCGGCAAGTCGAACCTGGTCGAGGCGCTGCGCTGGGTTATGGGCGAAAGCTCCTACAAGAACATGCGTGCGTCCGGCATGGACGACGTCATCTTTTCCGGTTCGGGAACGCGTCCGGCCCGCAACACCGCCGAAGTCACGCTGTTCCTCGACAATAGCGACCGCACCGCGCCGTCCGCCTTCAACGACGCCGATGAGTTGCAGGTCTCGCGCCGCATCGAGCGCGAGGCCGGCTCGCTCTACCGCATCAACGGCAAGGAGGCTCGCGCCAAGGACGTTCAGCTGCTGTTCGCCGACCAGTCGACCGGCGCCCGCTCGCCCTCGATGGTCGGCCAGGGCCGCATCGGCGAGCTGATCCAGGCAAAGCCGCAGGCGCGCCGCGCGCTGCTGGAAGAGGCGGCCGGAATTTCCGGCCTGCATACGCGCCGCCACGAAGCCGAGCTGCGGCTGAAGGCGGCGGAACAGAACCTCGAAAGGCTGGACGACTTCGTCGGCGAGCTGGAAAGCCAGATCGAAAGCCTGAAACGCCAGGCCCGCCAGGCCTCGCGCTTCAAGAACCTGTCGGCCGACATCCGCAAGGCCGAAGCGACGCTGCTGCATCTGCGCTGGACGCTGGCCAAGACGCAGGAAGGCGAAGCGCGTTCGGCGCTGGCGATTGCCACCGCGCTGGTCGGCGACCGTGCCGCCGCCCAAATGGCTGCCGCCAGGGAACAAGGTATCAACGCCCACCGGCTGCCGGACTTGCGCGATGCGGAAGCCGCTGCCGCCGCCGCCTTCCAGCGTCTGTCGATCGCCAAGGCGCAGATCGAGGAAGAGGCGGGCCGCATCCGCGCCCGCCAGGCAGAGCTCGACCGCCGACTGCAACAGCTCGATGGCGACCTTGCCCGCGAGGAGCGCATGGTCCGCGATAATGCGGATATCCTCGAACGCCTCGCCGCCGAAGAAGCCGCGCTCAATGCCGAAAACGCCGGCGCCGCCGAGCGCGAGGCCAGCACCCGCGCGGCTTTCGAGCAGGCGGCATCGACGCTTGCCTCGAGCGAGGCCAGGCTCGCCGCGCTGACCGCCGAACGGGCGGAGGCTGCCGCCTCGCGCAACCAGATCGAACGGACGCTGCGCGACACCGCTGAGCGCCGCGACCGCTTTGCCCGCCAGCTTGCCGATGTCGACCGCGAACTGTCGGAGATCGTCTCCAGGGTCGCCGGCCTGCCCGATCCCGCCGAGAAGCGGCTACTGGTCGATCAGGCGCTGGCGCTGCTCGAAAAGGCCGAGGCAGCCGCCATTGCCGCCGAACAGGCGGTCGCCGAGGCGCGTGCAGACGAAAGTGCTGCCCGCCCACCGGTTCAGGACACAAACGCCGAACTGGCGCGGATCGAAACCGAGGCCCGCACGCTGGCCAAGATCCTCAACGCCGCCAGCGGCGATCTATTTCCCTCGGTGCTGGAGCAGATCAGCGTCGAGCGTGGCTACGAGACGGCGCTGGGTGCCGCGCTTGGCGAAGATCTCGACGTGCCGCTCGACCGCAGTGCGCCGGTGCATTGGGGCCAGAGCGAAATCCAGCCTGCCGACGCCGCATTGCCCGAAGGCATAAGGAGCCTCGCCAGCGTTGTGCGTGCGCCGGCACAGCTGGCCCGCAGGCTGGCCCAGATCGGCATTGTCGAAGCCGCCGACGGAAGACGGCTGCAGACGCTGCTTGCTTCCGGTCAACGGCTGGTCAGCCGCGAAGGCGCGCTCTGGCGTTGGGACGGCTTCACCGCCAGCGCCGATGCCCCGACCGCCGCCGCGCAGCGGCTGGCGCAGAAAAACCGGCTGGCCGAACTCGATGCCGAAGCAGTCCATGCCACGCGCACCCTGCGCGAAGCTGAACAAGCCCTTGCCCAGGCCGAACAGGCGCTTGCCCAGGCGAGCGAGGCCGAACGCAACGCCCGACAGGCCGGGCGCGACGCCCAGCACGGGCTCGACGCTGCCCGCAATACGCTGGCCGAGGCCGAAAAAGCCGGCGGCGAGCTGTCGAGCCGGCGTGCCGCACTTGACGAGGCGCGCGCACGCATTGTCGACAGCCATGAGGAAACGGCGGCGGCATTCGTCGAGGCGGAAATGCTGCTGCAATACGCGCCCGATCTCGGCGACCTGCAGTTGCAGCTCGAGCAGTCGGCGGCCAACGTCGCCCGCGATCGCGCCGCCCTTGCCGATGCGCGTGCCGTTCACGAGGGCCTGAGGCGGGAAGCCGAGGCACGTGCGCGTCGGCTCGATGCCATCGGCGCGGAACGGCGCAACTGGGTGGAGCGCGCCGAAAACGCCTCGACACAGATCGCGGCGCTCGGCGAACGCAAGGCAGAGGCCGAGGCCGAGCGCGAGCAACTGGCCGACGCCCCCGACGAGATCGACGCCAAGCGGCGCGCCCTGCTGTCGCAACTCGCCGAGGCCGAAAGCCTGCGCAAGGCAGCGGGCGACCGCTTGCAGGAAGCGGAGAACCGCCAGTCCGAGCTGGACAAGGCTGCGACTGCTGCCATCCAGTCGCTGGCCGAGGCGCGCGAATCCCGCGTTCGCGCCGAAGAGCGGCTGACCGCCGCCGACGAGCGTCGGCTGGAAGTCGAGGCGCGCATCCAGGAAACGCTGAACACGCCGCCGCATCTGGTGATCCGCCACACCGGCCTCGAACCCGACAGCCCGACGCCCGAAATGGCCGAGATCGAGCGTCAGCTCGACCGGCTGAAGGTCGAACGCGAACGGCTCGGTGCCGTCAATCTGCGCGCCGAGGAGGAGCAGAAGGAACTGTCGGACCGGCTGGAGACCATCGTCTCCGAGCGCGACGACATCATCGAGGCGATCCGCAAGCTGCGGCAGGCGATCCATAGCCTGAACCGCGAAGGCCGCGAGCGGCTGCTCGCCGCCTTCGAGGTGGTCAACGGCCATTTTCAACGGCTGTTTTCGCATCTGTTCGGCGGCGGCACCGCCGAGCTGCAACTGATCGAGTCCGACGATCCGCTCGAAGCGGGGCTCGAGATCCTGGCGCGTCCGCCCGGCAAGAAGCCGCAGACGATGACGCTGCTGTCCGGCGGCGAGCAGGCGTTGACGGCGATGTCGCTGATCTTCGCCGTGTTCCTGACCAACCCGGCGCCGATCTGCGTGCTCGACGAAGTCGACGCGCCGCTCGATGACCACAATGTCGAGCGTTTCTGCAATCTGATGGACGAAATGGCCGCAACCACCGAAACGCGCTTCGTCATCATCACACACAACCCGATCACCATGGCGCGCATGGACCGGCTGTTTGGGGTGACCATGGCCGAGCAAGGCGTCAGCCAACTGGTGTCGGTTGACCTGCAGGCGGCCGAAGCCATGCGCGAAGCAAGCTGACGCATCAGCTTAATGGTGGTCTCCACCTCGGCTTTCGACTATAGCACGACAAAATGGGCCGGATCTGCCGCTCCAGATGCCGGCCCGGCTATGCGCGTGGAGAAGCTTGTTGCCTATACTTGTCACCGGAGCCGCGGGGTTCATTGGCAGCCACGTTTGCCACCATCTGCTCGACCGGGGAGAAGCGGTCGTCGGCGTCGACAACATGAACGACTATTACGACCTGGCGCTCAAAAAGGGGCGGCTTGCCGGCCTTCTGCCCCATAAGGATTTTTCGTTCCACCAGATCGATATTGCCGAACAGGGCGCGCTTGCAGCCGCTTTGGCCGGGCAAGGCATCGTTAGGATCGTGCACCTTGCCGCGCAGGCGGGCGTGCGCCACTCACTCGACAATCCGCGGCTCTATATCCGCTCCAATGTCATGGGCCACCTCGAAGTGCTCGAATTCTGTCGCGCCGAACCGGCATTCGAGCATCTGGTCTATGCCTCGTCGAGCTCGGTGTATGGCGGCAACCGCAGCGTGCCGTTCAGCGAAGCCGATCAGGTCGACAGGCCCGTTTCGCTTTACGCCGCCACCAAGAAAACCGATGAGTTGATGAGCCACACCTACGCCCATCTGTTCGGCATACCGCAGACCGGCCTGCGGTTTTTCACGGTCTACGGTCCCTGGGGCCGTCCCGACATGGCCTATTGGATGTTCACCCAGGCGATGCTCAAGGGCAAGCCGATCCGGGTCTTCAACAATGGCGAAATGTGGCGCGATTTCACCTACATTGACGATGTTGTGAAGGCGGTTGTCGCCGTGCTCGACAAGCCGCCGGCGGCTGACGTTCCGCCGAACAGGCTCTACAATGTCGGCAACAACCGGCCGGTGCGTCTGGGCGACTTCATCGACATTCTGGAAAGGCTGCTCAAGGTCAAGGCAATCCGCCACAACGAGCCGATGCAGGCGAGCGACGTCGAGAAGACTTACGCCGACATGACCGCGCTGGGGCGGGATTTCGGCTTCAGGCCTAGCGTTTCGATAGAGGACGGGCTGAAGAAGTTTGTCGACTGGTACCGGCCGTACTCGAAGCAGTGATTTGCACCGCTCGCCGTGATGCCTTCAAGCTGACATCTGAAGTGGGGCGCAAGTCGATCCGCAAAAGCATCATTTTGTCCTAACATCCTGTTAACCACATGCTCGCTGAAACGTATCCGATTAACCTTTGAGGCGCTTATGACCGCTATGTTTCGTGGCTTGCTGTTCAGTATGAGCTGTGTGGATGTGCGGATTCGGGGGCTATTTCGGTTCAGTCCGGGATGCGGAAGCTTTGCTTGCGCGCATAACGTCTGCGATCGCCCATCGCGGGCCGGATGAACAAGGGAAATTCGTAGCGCCCGAGGCTGGACTTGGGCATGCGCGGCTGTCGGTGATTGGAATTGGTGATGGCCAGCAGCCGATGTCCGACGAAACCGGCAATTTGACGGTTGCGTTCAACGGCGAGATATTCAACTACGTGGAATTGCGCGAAGGGCTGCTGGCCAAGGGCCGACGCTTCCGCACGTCGAGCGATACCGAAGTTCTCCTGCAGCTGTATGAAGAGATGGGCGAAGACTGCCTGTCGCTCCTGAACGGTGATTTCGCCTTCGCGATTTGGGATAACCGGCGGCGGCGGATGGTGCTTGCAAGAGACCGCATGGGTGTTCGGCCGCTGTTCTACACCAGCAAGGACGGGGTGCTCTACTTTGCGTCGGAGATAAAGGCCCTGCTGACGGTACCCGGCGTCTCGGCCGAAATCGATCCGATTGCACTCGACCAGATCTTTACGCTGTGGGCGCCGATCGCTCCACGCACGGCTTTCCGCAACATCCACGAGCTGGAGCCGGCAAGCGTGATGATCGCGACACAGGGGCAAGTCACGGTCAAACCATATTGGCACCTAGACTACCCGTATCCGGATAGGCAATCGAAGATCACCAATGAGGACGACGCGGCCGAGGAACTGCAGGCCCTGTTGACCGACGCGGTGAGGCTTCGCATGCGCGCCGACGTGCCGGTCGGTTCTTACCTTTCGGGCGGGCTCGATTCATCCCTCGTTTCGGCACTCGCGGCCGGCATGACTCCTCTTAAGCTGCAGACATTTTCCGTGACGTTCGACAGCGCCGAGCATGACGAAAGCGCCTTCCAGACCGAAATGGCGTCAGCACTTGGCACGCGCCATCGAACCATTGCGTGTCGTGCCGGCGATATCGCCGGTGTGTTTCCCGAAGTCATCCGCTTTACCGAGCGGCCGATCATCCGCACGGCCCCAGCCCCCCTCTATCAACTGTCCGGCCTCGTTCGCCAGGCCGGTTTGAAAGTAGTGCTGACAGGCGAAGGCGCCGACGAGGTCTTTGCCGGCTATGATGTCTTCAAGGAAGCGCGGGTTCGCCGTTTCTGCGCGCGACAGCCGGCATCGCGCATAAGGCCACAACTGTTCCGCAAGCTTTATCCCTATCTGCCGGGCCTGCAACAGCAGTCCGTGGAGTACCTGGCTGCGTTCTTCGGAACCGGCAGCGCTGCGCTGGACGATCCGCTGTTCTCGCATCGGCCGCGTTTCAAGACCACATCAGCGGCGAAGATGTTCTTTTCCGGTGACCTGCGCGCGACATTGAAGGGGTATGACGCAGCCGAGGACCTGGCCAGCCGGTTGCCTGGGGCGTTTTCCCGGTGGCATCCGCTGCATCAGGCGCAATATCTAGAAACCCGCTTCCTCCTGCCGGGCTACATTCTCTCCAGCCAGGGTGATCGCATGGCCATGGCGCACGGTATCGAAGGGCGGTTCCCCTTCCTTGACCATCGCTTGGTGGAGTTTGCGGCAAGACTTCCGCCGGAGATGAAGCTGAAGGGACTGGTGGAAAAACACATATTGCGCAAAGTTGCCAGACACCTGCTTCCGGCGGCCATCCGCGAGCGCACCAAACAGCCTTACCGGGCTCCGGAAGCCCGCTCCTTCGTGGGAGCCGGAGAATTGGACTACGTACGCGACTCGCTGAGCGAGGCGAGTATCGCATCCGGAGGACTATTCAACGCCAAGGCGGTGGCGAACCTGCACGAGAAATGCCGCTTGCAGCCAGCGTCCGGATTCCGCGACAATGCGGCTTTCGTCGGCATTTTGTCGGCGCAACTGTGGCAGAAGATTTTCACCGGCGAAAAGGTCGGTGAAGCACGAGCGGCCTGAAAAATCGAGGGAATGAAAAATCATGGTAGCAATCAAGGACAAGGTCAAAACCTTTATCGTCGACAACTTCCTGTTCGGCGACACGTCCTACGAGCTTGCAGACACCGCATCACTGATCGAGAACGGCATCATCGACTCGACGGCCGTGTTGGAGCTAGTGGCATTCATAGAGGATGATTTTGGCATAGCGATGGTCGATGCCGACATCGTACCGGCCAATCTGGATTCGATTGACCGTATCTCAGCCTTCGTTAAGGCAAAAGCAGAAGCGCTGGCAGCATAGGCGCCATCGGTGAGGAGCGTCCGTGCGGATCGAACATTTTCTGACGGCGAAGGCCGCTGCCCATCCAGCCAAAACGGTATTGATCACCGAGCACAAAAGGCTGTGCTACAAAGAGCTGGACGATCTCTCGAGCCGCTTGGCCGCCGCCCTTTTTTTGAATGGCGTCAGGCGCGACGACCGGGTGCTGATCTTCATGGACAATTGCTGGGAGGCTGCGGTTTCGATTTTCGCAGTTCTTAAAGCAGGCGCGACTTTCAGTCCGATCAACGCATCCACCAAGGCCGAAAAGCTAGCCTACATCATCGCCGATTGCGATGCCGCCGCGATCCTCACGCAAGCAAGACTGATGCCCGTGGTCGCCGAGGCGTCCGGATCCTCCGGCGAGACGTCCTCCGGCAAGACCGGCATCTTCGTGGCTTCCACCGTTGCTGCCGATAGCCAATGCCCGGCAGGGGCCACATCCCTGGCGGAGTGCTTGACGGTCCAAGTCAGGGAGATTGACCATCGCGGCGTTGACGTCGATCTTGCGATGTTGATCTACACCTCGGGCTCGACCGGCCGGCCCAAGGGTGTGATGATGACGCACCGCAATTGCGACGCGGCGGCCGACTCCATCACCAACTACCTGCGCAACTCGCCCGACGACATCATCTTGAATGTTCTGCCCCTCGCTTTCGACTACGGCCTCTATCAATTGCTGATGGCCGTCAGGCTCGGCGCCACGCTCGTGCTCGAGAAGTCCTTCGCTTTTCCCCAGGCGGTCTTTGAACGCATCCGCCAGGAAGGCGTCACCGGGCTTCCGCTCGTGCCCACGATGGCAGCGATGATCCTGCAGATGAGGGACCTGGCGCCGGGCTTCCTGCCCAGCCTTCGCTATATTTCCAACACGGCGGCTGCCTTGCCGCCGCCTCACATAGAACGCCTTCGGTTCCTTTTCCCCGGTGTCAGGCTCTATTCGATGTATGGCCTGACGGAATGCAAGCGCTGCACCTATCTGCCGCCCGAGGAGCTCGACCGCCGGCCGGGCTCGGTCGGAATAGCAATTCCGAACACCGAAGCCTTTGTCGTCGACGACGAGGGGCAACGGGTGCCGCCGGGCGTAGCGGGTGAGCTGGTCATTCGCGGGCCGCACGTCATGCAGGGTTATTGGCGAAACGAAGCTGCGACGGCACGAGCCCTGCGCCGGGGTCCGAACCCTTGGGAGAAGGTTCTCTACACCGGCGATCTTTTCAGGGCCGATGAGGAAGGCTTTCTTTATTTCGTCGGCCGCAAGGACGACATCATAAAGTCGCGGGGAGAGAAGGTGGCGCCCAAGGAAGTGGAAGCCGTGCTTCACGCTCATCCGGGCATCGCGGAAGCGGTGGTTGTCGGTGTGCCGGATCCCGTGCTCGGGCATGCGATCGGCGCAGTTATAGTACGGTCCGACCCGGCGCTTACCGAAAAGGATATCATACGTCACTGTGCACGCCACCTTGAGGACTTCATGGTCCCCAAGGTCGTCGAGTTCCGCCGCGAGCTGCCGAAGACCGATACCGGCAAGGTCAGCCGTCGGCTTGCGGCAGAAACCATGGAGGCCGCGCAATGAATGTTCGCCCGACCGAGGATGCGCGGACCTTTCTGGCGCAGGCTCTGGCAATCGACCTGATCACCGAAACGGACCGTATCGTAACGGCCTTGCGCCAGCAGTTGCGCGGGCTTCGCAAGCGGGGCCTTGTGCTCGGTCTTTCGGGCGGGATCGATTCGAGCGTGTCGGTCGCGTTGGCGGCACGAGCCGTCGGCCCCAAGAATGTGCTTTGCCTGTTCATGCCGGAAAGCGATTCCGATCCTGAAAGTCTGCGGCTCGGCCGCCTCGTCGCCGAAACTTTCGGTGTCGAGGCTGTGACGGAGGATATCGGACAGATCCTGCGCGCAATGGGCTGCTACAGGCGTCGCGACGCCTTCATCCGCGAATTGGTCCCGGAATACGGCGAAGGCTGGGCTTCGAAGATCGTGATCGCGAACGCCCTTGAGGGCGGGGGCTACAATATCTCGTCCCTGGTGGTGCAAGACCCGGAGGGCAAGCAGACGAAACTGAGAATGCCGCTGCCTGTCTATCTCGGCGTCGTCGCCGCTACCAATATGAAGCAGCGCACCCGCAAGCAGATTGAATACTATCATGCGGATCGCCTGAACTTCGCCGTTCTTGGAACCCCGAACCGGCTGGAATACGATCAGGGTTTCTTCGTGAAGAACGGTGACGGCGCCGCGGACGTCAAGCCGATTGCCCACCTCTATAAAACACAGGTCTATGCGCTTGCGGCCCATCTCGGTATTCCGGAAGAAATCCGCAACCGGCCTCCGACCACCGATACCTACTCGCTGGCGCAGACCCAGGAGGAGTTCTACTTCTCGCTTCCCTATGACCGTATGGATCTTTGCCTTTACGGTCTCAACAACGGCGTGGCGGCTGAGGTGGTGGGGCAGGCGGCGGGGTTGGCCGCCTCACAAGTGGAACACGTCTGGGCCGATATCATCGCCAAACGCAAGGCGACGCGTTATCTGCACATGCGTCCGCAACTCGTCGAGCAAGTCGAAGAACTCGGTACCTGACCTGCTTCGAGACCGGCCACGTCCCAGGCCGCCGTCATGGCCGAGATGGGCGGGAAGTTGCCGTTCGTCTCATCTGCGAGAACGAGCACGTTGCGCCATATCCGGACCCATGCCAGTGATGCCGTGAATGTTAAGTCTCGGCTCCGATGCCGACGTTCCGCCCGAGTTCGAAGACTGACCGCGACCGTTCTGCGGCCTTCGCATCGACAGCGCCAATGAGCGGCGTCCCACATCCCACTCCTTGTGTCCATTGGGAGGGGTCGTTGTGGACCAAGCCCTACTACCCAGGCTTGTGACGAAGCCGATCCAGCGCGTCTCGAAGTGCATTGGCGGCATCGCCACGCTCGTCAGGGGACATCAGCTCCGGTTCAAGTTCCAACCTGAAGTGCGGCAGCTCGGTCCGAACAGCACGACGAGCGGCCGCCAAATTGGCCTTCAGATCGATGACGCGGTAGGTGGCGACGGGATAGGCGATCCCCTTGACCTGGACTTGCCCCAGTTCTTCACAGTCGATTGCGTCCTTCACTTGCGCAAACGTCTCGTAGGAAATGAGGATTGTCCCCGGCGGCGCCTCCTGCTCCAGGCGCGAGGCGAGATTCACGGCGCCGCCGATTATCGTGTAGTCCATCCGGTCCTCGCTGCCGAAGTTACCGACGGTGCAGTAGTCGGTATGGATGCCGATGCGACAGCGCAGCGGTGTTTCGATCCCCATGTCCCGCCAGACTTCGGCAAGCTCGCTAATCCGCTTTTGCATTGCAAGTGCCATCTGCGCGCAAGCCAGCGCGTCCTCCTTGACGCCGCGAGTCTCGGGATCGCCGAAAAACATCAGGATCGCGTCGCCGACATATTTGTCGATCGTAGCGCCGTGATCCGAAGCAATTTTCGACATTTCCGTCAGATAGTGATTGAGGAGTTGGGTGAGATCCTCGGATTCCATTTTGTCAGTGGTCTCGGTAAAGCCCGCGATATCGGAGAAGCATATTGTCAGTTTCTTCCGCTGGCTGGCGATCCTGACCTCCTGGCGGCCGGTGAATATCGAGCGATACACTTGGGGCGCCAGATACTTCGCCAGCTTGCTGGAAAGCGCCTCCAGAACCACGGATTTCTCAGCGAGGTTCTCCTCCCTTTGCTTCAGCTCAGTGATGTCCGAATAGACGGCGACCGTGCCGCCGGCGCTGATCCGCCGCTCGCTGATCATGACCCATCGCCCGTCGCCTCGCCGCTGCACCCAAGGTTCGCCAGGGTTGCGGTGCCGCGAGAGGCGCTCGGCGACCCACTCCTCGACCCGCCCCTCGGCGTCCCTGATGTAGCCGCGCTCAGCGGATCGGCGAATGATTTGCTCGAATGTCGTGCCGGGCGTCAGTTCGGTCTCCAGACCGGTGTAGAGCAATTCGCGGTAGCGGCTGTTGCTGAGGACGAGCCGGTCCTCCCCGTCGTACAGAGCGAATCCTTCGGAGATGCTTTCGATGGCATCGATGAGCCGCTGACGAGCTTCCGCAACGTCGCGCAGGTTCTTTTCCTCGACCTCGACGGCAGTATCCCGGAAAAGTCTCAGCGCTTCGGCCATGCGCCCGATTTCGTCGCTGCCCGCGGCTGGCAGCGGCGCACGAAGGTTGCCCCCCGCAATCGCGAGCATGCCCTGGCTCACGGCCCCCAGTCGGGCGAGGAGGCTGCGGTCGACATAGAGCCAGACAACCAGAACCGAACTCAGGAGGCTGAGGAAGGCGGAGCCGAGCACAACCGCGGTGCCGTAGCGCTGGACGAGCGCGGCTTCGCGACCGGACGCAGCGATCTCCTGGTCTGCCGTGGCGACCAGGCGATCGACGCCAGCGGTGAGATTGCGCGACAGTCGATTGTTCTCGGCCAGAAGCCTTTCGCCCTGTGCCAGGACAGCAAACTCGTCCTCCCGCGCGTTGGGGATGCTGTCCTCGCCGTCGGTCAAGCCCTTGAACTCATCGACACGCTGCCGAAAGCGGGTCCGCAGCTTTTCGTCGATCTCCGTGGAGACCTTTTCAAGAGCAGTGAGCGAACGGCGTAGCGGAAAAAGGATCAACGCCAGGTCGCCCGGCGTCGGCGCGTTCGCGACCTTCACCAGAGCGTCGTTGACTGCCGAGATCTCCAGCTGCGCCTTCTGCTGGGGGATGTAGGCCGCAATCGCCTGGACCAGGTCGGCCATCGCCGCTGCGCGTCGATCCGGCGACAGCGACGTGTCGGCCGCGACCGCCCGCCATTGCGGCAGCCTGGAATCCATCACTAGGATGCCGGTGGCGACAAGGCGCTGGCTTCCGGTTGTCGTCGCGGCGAGACGGTTCAGGAGCTCCTCCTTGCGGGCGACCACGTCGAGCCGGGCGACAACAAGAGAGTCGAGCTCCTTCAGGTTGCGCCTCAGAACAATCGCGGCTTCCTCAATCTCGGCCAAAGGCACTGTGCCCAACGTGGCGTCCCGGAGGTCCGTGCGCAGGGCCTCAAGGCGGGACATCTCGAGCGCGACGGCAGCCGAGACCTCGCTGTGCTGAGCCCTGCTTGTCGCTGCCAGCACCGATGGCGCGGCAGCAGCGACCCGTTCGGCCTGGCGCGACAGCTGGAGGGAGGCGAGCGCCGACGGCACTCGATCCGTGGTAATTCGGTCCACGACGTCGCCAACCTGGAGGAAGGCATAAAGCGCCGCAGCGGTTGCCAGCACCGCAAGGGCGCTGATCCCGAAAAAGGCGAGCAACAGCCGGCCACGTATGCCGAGGCGTTCAAGCATCTCGGCGAGTCGGAACAGTCCGGCCACACTGGTCTGCATCAGACTAGACATCTCAGCCGGCACGCCGGCGATCAGCGAACCCTATTCAACCGGCACGTACTCTCCGCCGCGCCAGACGTACCAAACCCAGCTCTGCTTCGTGAGGTCGCCCTTGTCGTCGAAATCGACCCGGCCGATCACGGTGTCGAATTCCTGTTCGTGCAGTGCCGCAATGACGGCCTTCGGCTCCAGCGAACCTGCCTTCGAGACCGCCTGGGCCCAAACCTGGACCGCGCAGTAGCTCAACAGCGTGTAGCCCGCGGGTTCGAAATTCTCCGAACGGAACTGCTCAACGACCGCGGCCGCTTCGGGGCTTCGCCTCGCCTCCGCCGGGAACGTGAAGAGGGTCCCCTCCGCCGCGGGGCCGGCGATCAGGGCAAATTCCTCGGTCGCCAAAGCATCTCCGGATATGAGCTGAACCGTGTAGCCACTGTCGTGTGCAGCGCGAGCAATCAGCGCAACCTCGGCATGATACCCACCCACATATAAGGCGGAGACGCCGGCGGTCTGCAACGTAGCGACCTCGGCCGAATAGTCGTCCTTCCCGGGAATGTATGCGTCGTAAACGGCCTCAGTCACGCCCCGCTTGTGCAGCTGCTTCCTGGTCTCGTCGGCGAGACCCTTCCCATAGGTCGAGTTGTCGTGGAGGATCGCAATCTTCTTGTTGCCCCAGCGATCGGCAAGGTAGTTGCCAGCGATGAAACCTTGCGCGTCGTCGCGGCCAATGGTGCGAAAGACATTGGCACGGCCCTGTTCGGTCAGCTGCGGATTGGTCGAGCCTGGGGATATCTCAACGACGCCCGCCTCCTCGTACACTTTTGATGCGGGGATCGAGGCCCCGGAGCAATAATGCCCGACGACGAGCACGACCCCGTCAGCCACCAGCTTCTTGGCGGCCGCCACAGCTTGCTCGGGATCGCAGAAGTCGTCGACCGAGATGAGCCTCACCTTTTGGCCGAGCACGCCGCCCGCCGTGTTGACGTCGGCCACTGCCATCTCCGCGCCGCGCTGTCCCTGCTCGCCGATCCAGGCGAGCCGTCCCGTCATCGCAGCCGAGACGCCGATCAGCACCTCCGCCCGTGCGGAGCTGAACACGGCCGCGAGAACCAAGATCACTATGGCGATGATGCGGTGCATGTGTGCACCCCCTTAACTGTAGCTTACGCCAATCCCGTCAAAGCCGACAGCCCCTTCGGCAAGCGCGACTGTCTCGGGCTGCTATTGCAGCGCACACCCAATTTGGCGAAGCAAGCATACACTGGAATGGCGTGTCATAACTTCGTTCGCTGAGGTCGGAATCGCGCGCCAAATCCGGACGTTACCACTGACCGGAGTGAGCGTCGTGATTGGGTCACGGAGCGTCATGCGACGCTCCCAACTGGATGACGGCAAAGGGTCGAACTCGGTCGTTCAGAGTGATTGGGTTTTGACCCAAGCATTCTGCAGCCAAGTGGAAACGCGCCTAAAATAAATAGTTAGAGCGGGATGCCCGCTTCAACTTGAACGCATCCCGCTCTAGCTGAAGCGGCTCCCGATAAGCCGGCTCCACTGCTCGCCCGCAAGGCCGTTCAGGAAGACTTGCGAGTTCTTCATCGCGTCCAAAAGCTCTGGATCGCGTGAATGTACCACCGTTGAGGCAACGGTCAGGAAAGCAATGCGTCGTCCAAGCATCGCCTCCAGAAGTGCAGGTTGAATACGTCCGCGCAGGCCGCTGACGCCGCGCGCGGCGGCGTGATCGATCAGGCAGTCAATCACCGGGCCCGCCTGGCCGGGGAGGGCGAAGATCTGCAGCACGCGACCAATTTCATACTTCCGTGCGTAGTAGGCGAAAGCGCCGACATTGGTGCCGACTGGCGACGTCACACAAACGTAGACAAGCTCCCCCAGATCCGGCTTTTGTGCCGCATCGGTCAGGATGTGGTCGAGTTGATCTTCCGTCCAGTCAGGCCGCAGGGCGAATTGAGCGGTAAACGGTTCGATGAGCCTGGCAAATGCATGGCTGTCGATTTCGGATGTACGAAATGCTCCGTGGCCTGCCCCGTCCACCGCCACACCCGACCAACGTCGTTCGCTGGACGTCATCCTTCTGCAGTAAAATCGGTCGACTGCACGCGCCAGCGGATTGAGCATTCGCGCAAGCGCCATGCGATTGGCGGAAAGGCTGAGCATGAAGGCCGCGGGGCGCATCACACGGACCCAGTCAAGGCTGTATTGCGGCAGGACCACGCCGCGCAGCCGGGTCCACAATTTCACGGAAATATCGTTGGCCGTCTCGCTGAAGGAGATGTCCTGCGGACCATCCAGGTAAGCTTTCAGCAAGCGGGCGCCGGCCAGCGGGTCGTGCTCATGGTCCTCGACCATGAGCGAGCTACAGATGGCCGCGCGTAGTTGTCGGCCGTTGAACGTCATCGGCAGGACGTGGACGCCGACAAATCCGGAGACGCGACCGGCGTCGTTGACATGGACAAGCGACCGGAGGTTGTCTGCGCAACCGGGCGCATCCAGATAAAACCGTTGCATGTATTCCACGAGAGAGGCCGGCGCTTCGGTCCTCTCCTTCAACAGCACGCGCTGAAACATGTTCGCAACTGCCGGGAGGTCGGCGCCTTGCAAGGCGCGAATGACGCTCAAGCCCGGCTCCCGCCACCAAAGTCCCATCCACCGAGCTTCCGGGCCAAGGCGACGCGAGGCACGAGAACATCGGGCGCGCGTTCCAACTCGACGCCCATGAAGTCGTGCAACCTCGGCCAGTTGGCATCGCCCCGGTGACCGAACGGAGTGCTGAATTGCTGCGGCAAGGTGGAACCCTTTGCTTGACCGACGAAAAACGGCGTCATTGCTGCTAGCAGATTCAGGTAAACCGATATTAAAGTCGTTGCTTTGAATGATAGCGAACCGGGTTTGTCCGGGCCCCATAGCTGGACATCAGCAATTTTGGTTCCTGGCGGACTCTAAACGACCAGCGGCATGAGTTGCGTGCTGCGCGCCGAACCGTTTCGGCTGGCCAAAGTTTCGCGTGGCGGCTCTTGACTGGGAGCGCGGGCGTAATACGGTGAGGACAAATACCGGCTCCGACCGCCGGGCGGCAAGAATGCCTCGTATGCCTCGCCCTGCGGCGGTGGCTGCGGGGCATTGTCATTTTTGAGGCATTGCTTGAAACGGCATATCGACATCGGCATTCTCTATTCGCGGTCCGGCAACTACCGGCTGGTGTCCGAATCCTGCCGTGCGGGTGCGATGAACGCCATCGCCGACGTCAACGGCGATCTCGCTATCCCATTCGAATTCATCCCGATCGAGCGCGACCCGCAGGGCAACATCGATCGCTATGCAAGCGGCTGCGCGGACATTCTCGCCAACAGCGGCGCGCGTCACATCATTGGCTGCGTCACCTCGTGGAGCCGCAAGGAGGTCATTCCAATCCTGGAAAGGGCAGGCGGCACGCTGTGGTACGCCTGCCCGTACGAGGGCTTCGAAGCCAACGAGCATGTCGTCTACACACACGCCTGCCCCAATCAGCATCTCGTACCGCTGCTCGCCTATGTCGTGCCTCGTTTCGGCGCCGATGGCTTCCTGCTCGGTTCCAACTACATCTGGGGCTGGGAGACCAACCGCGTGGCGCGCGACCTGATTGCGGACGCTGGCGGCAAGGTGCTGGGCGAACGCTATCTGCCGCTCGGCGAGGTCGATGTTGCGCGGCTGATCGCGGAGATACAGGCGACGAGACCTGATTTCATTCTGAACAATCTCATCGGCCCTTCTTCTTATGCCTTCATCGCTGCCTATGCGGAGCTTGGCCGGCGCGACCCGCATTTCAGGCCGGAGCGTTGCCCGATCCTGTCCTGCAATCTCACGGAATGCGAATTGCCGGCGCTCAACGGGGCAGGCGATGGCCACCTTTCCGTTGGGCCCTATTTTCACGACATCTCGGGGGCGGATCGCGGTGCGGTTCCAGTGCCTTCCGTCATGCCGGCCTCATCCTTCGAGGCGGCGGCTTATGCCTCGGTGCGCATGCTCGCCGAGATCCTCACCCTTAACCCCGGTGCACAATGGACGGACCTTCCCAAGGTCTTTTCCGAAACATCATTTCGAACGCCGCTGGGCGACATCGCCATCGACCAGCAAACCCAGCATGCTACCTTGCCGGTGCTAATCGGACGTATCGATGGAACATCGTTCAAAACGGTCACACTGACGAAGGGCGTGGCACCCGATCCCTACCTTTCCCGCTATGACCGGACGGAGACGTTCGGGCGGCCACGCCTGCGGGTGGTGTCGTGAGCAAGATGGCGCGTATCCCGAACCTTGGAGGCGCCAGGGCTTTTGTCCTGCATCGTCCACATCCGACCGTGCAGGCGATCACAAGGCAATTGTCGGCCATCGGCCTTGAGGCGATTGGCTTCTGGCCGGAACTGCCGGCCGAAGCCTTGGCGGCGGACTTCGTCTTCTTCGACGTCGATCTCGGCTTTGACGAGCAATTTCCGTGGAAGCCGGGCGAGGCGCCGATGCCGCTGATAGCACTGATCGGCTCCGAGGCGCCGGGGCGCGTCGAATGGGCATTGTCGCACAAGGCCGATGCGCAGTTGCTGAAACCGGTCGGCAATGCCGGCGTCTATAGCGCCCTTTTAATCGCAAGGCAGAGTTTCGAGGCGCGCAAGCTTCTGGCCAGCGAGATTGCCTCGCTTCGTCAGCGGGTCGCGGAGCGCCAGACCATCGTACGCGCGGTAGAGGTCTTGTCGAAGGGCGCCGAGGACGGCCGTGCCTATGCGCAGCTCCGCTCGCTGGCGATGAGCTGGCAAATCAGTGTCGAGGAAGCCGCGCGCAGGATCGTGGCGATGACACAAGAAGAAGGCGACGATGACCAATCCGATCGCGCCTGAGCTTTCGGCCGCGGGGCGTATGCCAGCCAAGCCTCGCGCCGGCGTCTGGCGACGTCTGCTAAAACGGCCTCTCGCTTTGCTCGGCCTCGGGATTATTGCCGTTGTCTTGGCCGGCGCCATTCTTGCACCGTGGCTGACAGGCTACGATCCGAACGAGCAGATGTTCGACGGGCTCACGCTTGAAGGCGCGCCACTGCCGCCGGGAGCCCAGTTCTGGCTGGGCACCGACCTGCTTGGCCGCGACCTGCTGACCCGTCTCCTATTCGGCGCGCGCACGTCGCTGATCATCGGCATCGTCGCCAATGGCGTGGCGCTTCTGATCGGCACGCTGGTCGGCATCACCGCCGGCTATTTCCGCGGCTGGATCGGCAGCGCGCTTATGCGCTTCACCGATTTGATGATGGCTTTCCCGGCGCTGCTGCTCGCCATCTGCCTGGCGGCGGTGCTCCAGCCGAGCCTGTGGATCGTCGCCATGGTGATCGCATTGGTGAACTGGGTGCAGACCGCCCGCGTCATCTACACCGAGACAAGTTCGCTCTCCGAACGCGAGTTCATCGATGCCGAGCGCACCATCGGCGCTAGCGCTCCACGCATCCTGTTCCGCCATATCCTGCCACATCTTTTGCCGACGATCATCGTCTGGGGCACGCTCGGTATTTCGACCACGGTGCTGCTCGAAGCGACGCTCAGCTATCTCGGCATCGGCGTGCAACCGCCGACCGCGTCATGGGGCAACATCATCTTCGAGAACCAGACCTATTTCCAGGCCGCGCCCTGGCTGGTCTTCTTTCCCGGTGCGGCGATCCTGGCACTGGCGCTGGCCTTCAACCTGATCGGTGACGCACTGCGCGACATCCTCGATCCGACGCAAAGGGGGCGGGCATGATCGCCTATCTCGGCCGCCGCGTTGTCCAGTCGGTGCTCATCTTGCTCGGCGTCTCTCTGATCACCTTTGCGCTGCTCTATCTGCTGCCCGCCGATCCCGTCCGCCAGATCGCCGGCCGCAGCGCCACACCCGAGACGGTCGAAAACATCCGCCGGCAGCTCGGCCTCGACCAGCCCTTCGTCGTCCAGTATTGGCACTATCTGACCAGCCTTCTCAGCGGCGACCTGGGGCGCTCCTACATTCAGCGCTCGGAGGTCACGGAGCTTATCGTCTCGCGGCTGCCGGCAAGCCTGCTGCTGATGGTCGGCGCCATTGCCTGCGAAGTCGTGATCGGGCTGACGATGGGCCTCATCGCCGCCGTCAAGCGTGGCACCGCCACCGACCAGTCGCTGATGGTCGCCTCCTTCGTTGGCGTCTCGGCGCCGCAATTCGTCGTCGGCCTGCTGCTGCTTTATGTGTTCGCGGTGCGGCTCGGCTGGTTCCCGATCGGCGGTTACGGCACCTGGCGTCATCTGGTGCTGCCGTCGCTGACCATGGGAATTCTCGGCGCCGGCTGGTACGCCCGCATGATGCGCTCGTCGATGATCGACGTGCTGCGCCAGGACTACGTGCGTACCGCGCGTGCCAAGGGTCTTGCACGCAGCGCCATTATCCTCCGGCACGCGCTGCCCAACGCCATCCTGCCGGTCATCGCCATGATCGGCATCGATATCGGCATCTTCATGGGCGGCATCGTGGTTGTCGAAAGCGTGTTCGGCTGGCCAGGCATCGGCCAGCTAGCCTGGCAGGCCATTCAGCGCATCGACATTCCGATCATCATGGGGGTCACCCTGGTTTCGGCCTTTGCCATCGTGCTCGGCAATCTCCTGGCCGACACTGTCGCACCGTTCATCGATCCACGCATCAAGCTCAGATGAAAACCAAGAAAACCAGAGAAAGGGAACATGACATGAGAAAATATCTGATATCGACCGTGGCGGCATCGGCGCTTGCGCTGGTGCTTGGCATGACAAGCGTACGCGCCGAAGACGCCGTCGATCCGAATGCCAAGCAGGGCGGCGCGATCACCATCACCTACAAGGACGACGTCGCCACGCTCGATCCGGCCATCGGCTATGACTGGCAGAACTGGTCGATGATCAAGAGCCTGTTCGACGGGCTGATGGACTACGAGCCGGGCACCACCAACCTGCGGCCCGACCTTGCCGAGAGCTACGAGATTGCGCCCGACGGCAAGACCTTCACCTTCAAGCTGCGCCACGGAGTGAAGTTCCACAATGGCCGCGAGATGACCGCCGACGACGTGAAATATTCGCTCGACCGGGTCACCAATCCAAAGACACAGAGCCCGGGTGCCGGCTTCTTCGGCTCGATCAAAGGCTATGACAACGTCGCTGCCGGCAAGGCGGAGAGCCTGGCGGGCATAACCGTCGTCGATCCCTACACGATCAAGTTCGAGCTGACCCGGCCCGACGCCACCTTCCTGCATGTCATGGCGATCAACTTCTCGCATGTGGTGCCGAAGGAAGAAGTCGAAAAATACGGCGCAGACTTCGGCAAACATCCGGTCGGAACCGGCGCCTTCAAGCTCGCCGACTGGACGCTCGGCCAGCGCGTCGTATTCGAGCGCAACCCGGATTACTGGCACGAGGGTCTGCCGCATCTCGACAAGATCACCTTTGAGATCGGCCAGGAGCCGATCGTGGCGCTGCTGCGGCTCCAGAAAGGCGAGATCGACGTTCCCGGCGACGGCATTCCGCCGGCGAAATTCCAGGAGGTGATGGCCGATCCCGAGCAGAAGGCCCGTGTCGTCGAGGGCGGCCAGTTGCACACCGGCTATATCACCATGAATACCACCATGGCGCCCTTCGACAACGTGAAGGTGCGGCAGGCGGTCAACATGGCGATCAACAAGGACCGCATCGTCCAGCTGATCAACAACCGTGCGGTGCCGGCCAATCAGCCGTTGCCGCCGTCGATGCCTGGCTATGACAAGGAATTCAAGGGCTATCCCTATGACGTGGCCAAGGCCAAGGCCTTGCTTGCCGAGGCCGGGCATCCCGACGGATTTGACACGCAGCTGTTTGCCATGAACACCGATCCCAACCCGCGCATCGCGCAGGCCATTCAGCAGGATCTGGCGGCGGTCGGCATCAAGGCCAGCATCCAGTCGCTCGCGCAGGCCAACGTCATCGCCGCCGGCGGCGACAAGGCCGGTGCGCCGATGATCTGGTCCGGCGGCATGGCCTGGATCGCCGACTTCCCCGATCCGTCGAACTTCTACGGCCCGATCCTCGGCTGCGCTGGTGCCGTCCCGGGCGGCTGGAACTGGTCGTGGTATTGCAACAAGGAGCTCGACGCCAAGGCGGCCGAAGCCGACTCCATCGTCGACCCGGCCAGGGCTGGCGAACGCGCCAAGATGTGGAGCGAGATCTACGGCAAGATCATGGAAGACGCGCCCTGGGCACCGGTCTTCAACGAGCAGCGTTTCACCATGAAATCAACCCGCATGGGTGGCGCCGACAACCTCTACGTCGACCCGGTCCACATCCCGATCAACTACGACAATGTGTATGTGACCGATGTGCAATAACTGCGACTACACCATCCACGGGCGCCACCATCATTTCGGCTGGGACAATTCCTTTGTCCCGGCCGAACGGGTGGCGCCAGGGGCGACGATCGAGTTCCAGTGCCTGGACTCGTCCGGCGGGCAGCTGACGATGGAGAGCACCGTCGACGACGTTGCTTTGCTCGACTTTGCCAAGGTGAACCCGGTCACTGGGCCAATCTATGTCGACGGGGCAGAACCGGGCGATGCCCTGAAAATCACCATCGAGGCGTTCAAGCCGTCAGGCTTCGGTTGGACGGCGAACATCCCGGGATTCGGTCTGCTGGCGGATGACTTCTCCCAACCGGCACTGAATATCTGGAAGTACGACGCCGCCTCGCTCGAACCGGCGCTGTTCGGCAAGAGCGGCCGGGTGCCGCTCAAGCCCTTCGCCGGCACCATCGGCAATGCCCCGGCTGAGCCGGGTCTGCATTCGGTGGTCCCGCCGCGGCGCGTGGGCGGCAATCTGGACATCCGCGATCTCGCCGCCGGCACGGTGCTCTACCTGCCCGTAGAGGTCGCGGGAGCGTTGTTCTCGGTCGGCGACACGCACGCCGCGCAGGGTGACGGCGAGGTCTGCGGCACGGCGATCGAGAGCCCCATGAACGCCGTGCTGACGCTCGATCTGGTCAAGGATGCCCGGCTGCGGACGCCGCGTTTCACAACGCCCGGTCCGGTGTCGCGGCATCTCGACACCAAGGGCTACGAGGTGACAACCGGTATCGGGCCGGATCTGATGGACGGCGGCAGGAGCGCCGTTTCCCAGATGATCGACCTGCTCTCCGGCCGCTACGGGATGGATCCGGTAGATGCCTATATGCTCGTCTCGGTTTGCGGTGACCTGCGCATCAGCGAGATCGTCGACATGCCCAACTGGGTGGTTTCGTTCTACTTCCCCCGCTGCGTCTTTGAATGAAGGTGGAGGACATCAAACGATCCGGGCAGGCCGCCGCGGAGAGTGGCTCTGTCAGGCCGGTACTCAGCGTCTCAGGCCTGAGCGTCGCCGTGCGCGGCGAGGAGGGCGAGCGCGACGTCGTCTCCGACCTGACATTCGGACTGATGCGCGGCGAAACGCTTTGCATCGCCGGCGAGTCCGGTTCCGGCAAGTCGATGACGGCGTTAGCCATTATGGGCTTGCTGCCACAGCCGGCGGCACGCATCGGGTCAGGCTCCATCCGGCTCGGCGATCAGGATCTCGCGGCTCTCAGCGAGAGCGGCATGCGCCGCATCCGCGGCGACCGTATTGCCATGATCTTTCAGGAACCGATGACATCGCTCAATCCGGTGCTGTCCATCGGCCGTCAGCTCACGGAGGCGATCGAGGCACACACCTCGATGTCGCGCTCCAACTCGCGGCTGAGGGCGCTCGAGGCGCTGAAGGCAGTCCGAATTCCGGATGCCGAACGGCGGCTCGAGCACTATCCTCACGAACTCTCAGGCGGCATGCGCCAGCGCGTGATGATTGCCATGGCTCTGGCCCTGAACCCGGACGTGCTGATCGCCGATGAGCCGACGACCGCCCTCGATGTCACGGTTCAGGGCGAGGTGCTGGAGCTGCTGCGCGACCTGCAGCGCGAGCACGGCACCAGTGTTATCCTGATCACGCACGACATGGGCGTCGTCGCCGAGATGGCGGACCGCGTCATCATCATGCGCGACGGCCGGATGGTCGAGCAGGGCAGGGCGGCTGACATCTTCAATCGCCCGCAGGCCGACTATACACGCGAGCTTCTGGCCGCCGTGCCGCGTATCGGCGGCGGACGGACGGCCGAAGACCGACAAGATGCCGCCAACATGCCGGCCGAGCTTGTATCTGTCAGCGATCTTCACGTCCGCTTCGACCTGCACGGCGGCTTCTTCGGCCGCGTTGACCGCAAGGTGCACGCGGTCGAAGGCGTCAGTTTCTCGATCGCGCCGCACGAAACCCTGTCGCTGGTCGGCGAATCGGGCTGCGGCAAGTCGACGACGGCCAAGGCGATCGCCGGACTGGTGCCCTTCACCGGCAGCATTTCAATCGGCGGCCACGACCTGTCGGCGCTCAGCCGCAAGGAGCGCAAGGCTATCCGCCGCAATGTGCAGATGATCTTTCAGGATCCCTTCGCGTCCCTCGACCCGCGCATGCGGGTAGGCGACCTCGTCGCCGAGCCTCTGCTGATCCACGGCCTCGGCGACAGAGAGCAACGGCATGCCCAGATCGCCGCCCTGTTCGAACGCGTCGGCCTCTCGGCTGACCAGATGGAGCGCTATCCCCACGAATTCTCCGGCGGGCAGCGCCAGCGAATCTGCATTGCGCGGGCGCTGGCGCTGCGACCAAAGCTGATCATTGCCGACGAAAGCGTCTCTGCTCTCGACGTGTCGGTGCAGGCGCGCGTGTTAAGATTGCTGAAGGAGCTGCAGCGCGAATTCGGCGTCGCATATCTCTTCATCTCGCACGACATGGCGGTGGTCGAGAACATCTCCGATCGCGTGGCGGTAATGTATCTGGGGCAGATCGTCGAGATGGGCACCCGCGACCAGATCTTCTCCAACCCGCGCCATCCTTACACAAAGCGGCTGATCGAAGCCGTTCCGGTTCCCGATCCAGGCCGGCGCCGCGGCCGGTTCGCCCGTTTGGACAGCGAAATTCCAAGCGCTGTGCGGCGCATCGGTGACGAGCCCCGGAAACTCAAGCTCGAAGATGTTGGCGACGGCCACCTCGTCGCCACTTGATCGAGCTTAGGCTGCCTCGTCCAGCCAATCCCGCAGAGGCTCGGGGACAGCTGCATATGTGATGTTCGAGCGGCGGAAAATGATCGGCGATGGCGCTGCCGGGGCAGCGCCGCTCGGCGATGCCGAGTTGGCAACATCACCCGTTTACACCTGACATGTTAGCGTGCTAACGCTACGTCCGCATGGATTTTCAACGGAGATCGCATTGGCTTCCCGCTTTGGTCTTTCGGTTGCCCTGACCACACCCTTCGACCCGTCGGGGCAGATAGCGCTCGCGCCGATGATCGCGCATGCCCGAGCCTGCCTTGGCGCCGGCTGCAGCAGCGCGACGCTGTTCGGCACCACCGGCGAAGGAGCCTCGGTCGGCACCGACGAGCGACGGATCGTCACCGAGGCCATGCTGGCGGGCGGTATTCCGCCACATCAGCTCGTCGCCGGAGTGCTGGTCGATGCAGCCGAAGATGCCGCCGATCAGGCCCGGCACGCTTTGCAGCGCGGCGTTCGCAACATTCTGCTCGCTCCGCCGAGCTACTTCAAGAATGTCGGCGAGGACGGGCTGTTCGGATGGTTTTCCGCCGTCTTCGCCGCACTCGGTCCGCTGGCGCGCGACGTGCTGCTCTATAACATCCCCTCAGTCACCATGGTGCCGCTCCCGCTTGGGCTGATCGGCCGGCTGCGCGCCGCTTTTCCCGCTGTGGTGGCCGGGGTGAAGGATTCCGGCGGGGACTGGAGCTACAGTGAGGCGCTGCTTGAGGCGCACGGCGATCTGGTGATCCTCATCGGCGACGAACGGCATCTGGCGAGAAGCGTGCGCCGCGGCGGACAGGGCGCGATTTCCGGCATGGCTAATTTTGTTACCGGCGAAATCCGGGCAATGGTCGAAAACGGAGGCGACGACCCACGCGTCGAAGACTTCGTGCTCGAATTGCTCAAATACCCGGTCACGCCGGCGGTGAAGGTCATGGTCGCGCGCAAGACCGGCGACGAGCGCTGGCTGGCGGTCCGCCCGCCCCTAGAGGCGATCGATCCGCAGGGACAGCGGCAGCTTGCCGCTGCCTACGACAGGCTGTTTGCGACAGAGGCGGCCTGACCGACAAGGCCGGGTTGACCGACAAGGAAGCGAGCTGAAGTGGAAGACGGCAGCGAACCGATCACTCTCCGGGAGAAGGCCTATGCCAGCTTCACGCGGCATTTGCTGGCCCGCGATCTGCGGCCGGGGCAGTTCGTGTCACAGCGCGAACTGGTCGCTTTCACCGGGCTGCCGCTGGGTGCCATTCGCGAGATCGTCCCGCGTCTCGAGGCCGAGGGACTGCTGACCACCATCCCGCAGCGCGGCATGCAGATCGCGCATATCGATATCAATCTGATCCGCGAGGCGTTCCAGTTTCGGTTGTTCATGGAACGCGAGGCAGTGGCGCTATTCACGACCAGCGCTTCTGATGCCGAACTTGCCCGCATGCGGCGCGAACATGAAGAGATGCTGGCTCAAGCTCTCGGGCAGGCGCCGACGCCGGAAATGGAAGCCAAGGCCCAGAACATCGACTGGGCGATGCACGACACCTTCATCAATGCGCTCGGCAACGAGATTATCGCCAAGGCCTATCTGGTCAACTCCGTGAAAATCCGGCTGATCCACCAGGAGCGTTTCCGCATCGACGGTCGTGTGGTGCCGGTGATGCGCGAACATTTGGCGGTCATCGAAGCCATGGAGAGCCGCAATCCGCAAAAAGCGGTTGAAGCGATCAGTCTGCATATCGACAATGCGCGCCGGCTGGCGCTCCAGATCTGAGGAAATATAGCCGCGCCGCGGTTCGCGGCGCATCCACAACGACAGCAACCGGGAGGAAGAAATGTCGTCCAATCTGTTCAACCCAACCAGGAGGCAACTCCTTGCCGGAACCGCGGCGCTAACCGCTGCCGGCCTTGTGGGGCTTCGCCCCGGCTTTGCCGCAGGCGTTGACTGGAAACGCTTTGCCGGGACGACGCTTGACGTCAATCTGGTGAAAAGCCCACGCAGCGACACCATCCTGAAATATCTCGCCGAGTTCGAGGAACTGACCGGCATCAAGGTCAATGCCGAGGCAACGCCCGAGCAGCAGCAGCGCCAGAAGACGGTGATCGAGTTGAGCTCGGGCAAGCCGAGCTTCGACGTCGTGCATCTGAGCTACCACGTGCAGAAGCGCCAGTTCGAGAAGGGTGGCTGGCTGGCCGACATCGCCGGCTATCTCGCCGATCCGTCGCTCACCGACCCGGCGCTGGTCGAAAGCGACTTCGCCGAAGCCGGCATGCTGTTTGCCAAGGACGGCCAGGGCGTGCTGCGCTCGCTACCGTTCTCGGTGGACTACTGGATCCTGTATTGGAACAAGGAGCTGTTCGAGGCCAAGGGCCTCAAATACCCAGAGACCTTCGAGCAACTGGTGGCAGCCGCCGAAGCGCTGACCGACCCCTCGACCAATACATACGGCTTCGTCGCCCGCGGGCTCAAGAACGCAAACACGCCGGTGTGGACGTCGCTGATGCTCGGCTACGACATGACGCCGCTAGATGACAAGGGCAAGCTGCGCACCGAGGCTCCCGAGGCGATCGAGGCGGCCGCGCTCTATCAAAGATTGATGACCAAGTCCGCCCCTCCGGGCGTTACCGGGTTCAACTGGGCCGAAGCACAGTCGGCCTTCCTGCAGGGCAAGATCGGCATGTGGCTCGACGGCGTGGGTTTTGCCCCGCCGATGGAAAATCCGGAAAAATCGAGGGTGGTCGGCAAGGTCGGTTACGGCGTGATGCCCAAGGGTCCCAAGGCGCATGCCTCGGGCACCTTCGGCGACGGGATTGGCGTTACCGCCGCCAGCGAGAAGAAGGAGGCTGCCTATCTGTTCTGCCAGTGGGCGGTATCGCCAACCATGGGTGCACGGCTGTTGCAGGCCGGCGCCGGCGTTCCGTTCCGCAAATCCGTGCTGGAGGATCCCAAGGTGCGCGAAGGCGTTACCATGCCGGCAAGCTGGCTTGATGCCGTGGTCGGCTCGGGCAATATCAGTCGGCTGGCACTGCCGGTCATCATCCCGGTCACGGAATTCCGCGACATCTATGGCGTGGCGCTGACCAACATGATTGCCGGCGCCGATCCCGCCGCGGAGCTGAAGAAGGCCACCGAACAGTTCCAGCCGGTTCTCGACAGGAGCGAGCAGGGCTGATGTCGGCCACCACCCCAGAACAGACCGGGGTGACGATGCCGGTTATCGACGGGAGCCAGACGATCCGGCTGGCTCCCAACTACTGGCCTTTCGTTGTCCCCGCACTTGTCGTCGTCGGCGCCGTCATCGTTTTCCCCTGGGCTTTCACCCTGTGGATGAGCGTCAATCGCTGGACGCTCGGCCAGTCGCGGAGCTTTGCCGGGATGGAAAACTATCTCCGCCTGGCCAGCGACCCACGTTTCTGGGAATCCCTTGTTCATACGTTGACCTACACCTTTCTCTCGGTTGCAGCGCCGATGCTGCTGGGCACTCTGGCCGCCCTGATCTTCGATGCCAGGTTTCCGCTGCGCGGCTTGCTGCGCGGCGTCTTCGTCATGCCGATGATGGCGACACCCGTTGCCGTCGCACTGGTTTGGACAATGATGTTCCATCCTCAGCTTGGCGTGCTCAACTACCTGCTGTCGCTGGTCGGCATCCCGGCTCAGGAATGGATATTCAACGCCAACACGGTCATCCCGTCGCTGGTTGCGGTCGAGACCTGGCAGTGGACGCCGCTGGTCATGCTGATCGTGCTTGGCGGGCTGGCCTCGGTGCCGCGCGAGCCCTTCGAAAGCGCCGAGATCGACGGCGCCAATGCCTGGCAGCAATTCCGCTATCTCACTCTGCCGATGATCGCGCCGTTCCTGATGATCGCGGTCATCATTCGCACCATCGATGCGCTGAAGAGCTTCGACATCATCTACGCGATGACCCAGGGCGGGCCGGGAACGGCGTCGGAGACCATCAACATCTATCTCTACAACACCGCCTTCTCCTACTACGATATCGGCTACGGTTCGGCCATGGCCGTGGTGTTCTTCGTCGTCATCGTGGCCCTGTCTTTTGTCCTGCTGATGCTGCGCCAACGCTCGCAGTGGATTGACACGGAGGGCAAATAGATGAGTTCACGGCTGCTCAACCAGATCGGTCTGTTTTTCGCTGCCTTGGTTTTCGTCTCGCCGGCGATCCTGTTCTTCCTCTGGATGATCTCTCTGTCGCTGAAGTTCGAAATCGACAACGGTGCCTATCCGCCGATCCTGATCCCCGAACGTTTCGCCTGGTCGAACTATGTAAAGGTGTTCGAGGAGAACAATTTCCTGCTCTATCTCTGGAATTCGGTTCTGGTGACCGGTACGGCGACCTTACTGGCACTGTTGATCGGCGTACCGGCCGGTTACGGCATCGCGCGGCTCAAGGCCGAGAGATCCGCCGTCGTCATCATGATCGCCCGCATGACGCCTGGGCTATCCTATCTCATCCCGCTGTTTCTGCTGTTCCAATGGATCGGGATACTCGGCACGCTGTGGCCGCAGATCATCATCCATCTGGTGGTGACGGTGCCGATCGTGGTGTGGGTGATGATCGGTTATTTCGAGACCACGCCGATGGAACTGGAAGAGGCGGCCAACATCGACGGCGCCAGCTCCTGGCAGGTTTTCCGGCTGGTTGCCCTGCCCATCGCCAAGCCGGGCATCGTCGTCGCCTTCATCCTGTCCGTGATCTTCTCGTGGAACAATTTCGTCTTCGGCGTGGTGCTCGCCAGCCGTGAGACGCGCACACTGCCGGTCGCCGTCTACAACATGCTGTCCTACGAGCAGGTGAGCTGGGGGCCGCTCGCCGCGGCGGCGCTGGTGGTGACGTTGCCGGTGCTGATCCTGACCATGTTCGCGCAAAGGCAGATCGTGGCGGGGCTGACCGCCGGCGCCGTCAAGGGCGGTTGAGCGCGCGCCCGGACATCACTCTTTTTCCAGGAAAGATCCAATGGCATCGGTAACGATCAACAACGTGCAGAAGGCCTTCGGGGCCACCAAGATCATTCACGACGTCAGCGTCGACATCGCCGACGGCGAATTCGTCATCCTGGTCGGCCCGTCGGGATGCGGAAAATCGACGCTGCTGCGCATGATCGCAGGCCTTGAGACGATCTCCGGCGGGAAGATCGCCATCGGCGAACGCATGGTCAACAATCTGCGCGCGCGGGACCGGAACATCGCCATGGTGTTCCAGAATTATGCGCTCTATCCGCATATGACCGTTGCCGACAACATGGGCTTTGCCCTCAAGATCAAGAAAGCCGACCCGGCCGACACCGCTGGCCGGGTCCGGAAGGCAGCCGGCATCCTCGGCCTGGAAAAGCTGCTTGACCGCTATCCGCGCCAGCTTTCGGGCGGCCAGCGCCAGCGCGTCGCCATGGGCCGCGCGATCGTACGTGACCCGCAGGTCTTTCTGTTCGACGAGCCGCTCTCCAACCTCGACGCCAAGTTGCGCGTCCAGATGCGCGGCGAGATCAAGGCCCTGCACCAGCGGCTGGGTACCACGACGATCTATGTCACGCACGACCAGATCGAGGCCATGACGATGGCCGACAAGATCGTCGTGCTGCATGACGGCCTGGTCGAGCAGATCGGCGCGCCGCTGGACCTCTACGACCATCCGGCCAACCTCTTCGTTGCCGGTTTCATCGGCTCGCCCGCCATGAACTTCATTGCCGGCCGCATCGAGGAGGGCGTGTTCCGCAGCGCCGGCGGGTTGATCCTGCCGTTGCCGGAAGGCGCCCGGCCGGTGGATGCCGCAGGACGCGAACTCGTCTACGGCATTCGCCCGGAACATATCCGGGCAACCGGGCAAGGCGTGCCGGGCACGATCACGCTTCTCGAGGCGACAGGCTCGGAAATCTTCGCCAGGGTCGACTGCTCCGGTGAAGAAATTTCCTGCCTTTTCCGAGAAAGGCTTGCGCTCAGGCAGGGCGAAGGGGTGCGGATCGAGATCGACCGCGCATGTGCGCATCTGTTCGACGCAGCAACCGGTCGGCGTATCTGACCCAATGGTCTGGTGAATGCGTGGTCGGCCTTAGGTCGGCAACGCGAATTCACCGGCGACTTCGATGGCGCGGCCTTCGCGGGCCGATCTCTGGGCGGGCGAGACCCATGACGACGGCCCACCAGCCGTCTTGCAAGGTCACTTCCACTTTGCCTTGTTCGCGCACCGCAGCGGTGAAGCGGGCGTGCTCGAAATAGTCGAACCGCTAGGGTCGCCTGCCTCGAGCAGCCGGGGGTCGACGGGAATCTCCAGCAGGCGTGGTCCAGGCGGATTGCGCGGACTGACGATCAACTGGGGCACCGGCGCAGGGCCAAGCTGGGTCGGCCAGAAACGGCCTGGTCCGGGAACCAGACATTCGATCTTTCCGTCGCCGCCGACAGCGCAGAGTTGCTCCTGGTAGCGGCTGCCCTCGGCAAACATGCAGAGTTTCCAGCATGGCGCGCGCGCCGCGAGGGCGCTCTCTGCGATCATTGCTGCCACAGGATGATCCGGAAACGCTTCAAAGTGAATTTTCTCGTGGGCGGTCTTCGGCACTACGGAGATCCGCGCCGGATGTTCGCGCGCCTGAATCCGGCTGACCGACAATACGACCTGTGCTGAGGTTCAGTACGAACTACCGATCAGGGCAGATGGGATGTTCGTCCGCGTGATAGCGGCGAGGCGTGAAATCCGCGATCGTTCTGCAGTTCTGCTTTGCTGCAGAGCCGCAGCTCGACGGAGACGTTCTCGTGAACCTGTACTGCGCACCGTGCGTTTGCAGCCTTGCCGAACATCTCGCTCTTCGGGAGGCGGATACCTCCTTCGATAGCGAGCGCATCGACCGGGTGTCGAGGCAATCATGAGCCGAGCCCGCAAGATCGCAATCGCTATCGTCGCCCTTATGGTGATTCCAATGGCAGCTATTTGGAGCTGGCAATGGTTCACGCGGGGCCGGTTCGAGGAAACGACCGATAACGCCTATCTCCGCGGAGACATTACCAGCATCGCGCCGAAGCTCGCCGGTTACGTCGTCGAAGTCGACATAGACGACAATGCCGGTGTGTCAAAGGGTGCTGTCCTGTTTCGCATCGACGACAGCGACTACAAGGCCAAGGCAGAGCAGGCGAAAGCCAACGTCGCCGCCCGGCAGGCGGAAATCGCCAACATCAAGGCGACCCGTGAACTGCAGGACGCATTGATCGCGCAGGCTGAGGCGCAGAAGCAATCTGCCGCAGCCGACCTGCAATTCGCCCGCGCCAACCTGAACCGCTACGTCACGCTGCAGAAGAACGGGACCGCAAGCGATCAGAAGCTGCAGGATGCGCAGGCCGGCCATGACAAGGCAAAGGCATCGCTGGACGGTGCAGAGGCCAATCTGCTGGCTCAAAAATTGAAGCTCGGTGTTCTGGATGCACAGTTGTCCGGTGCGCAGGCAGCCCTGTCCCAGGCACAGGCAGCGCTCGACCTGGCAATGCTCGACCTGGCCAACACCGTCGTGAGGGCCCCGGTCGGCGGCATCGTCGGTAATCGCCAGATCCGTGTCGGCCGTTATGTCACCCCAGGGACAGCAGCCTTGGACATCGTTCCGGTTAACGATGTCTGGATCGTCGCCAACTTCAAGGAAACACAGCTGAAGCAGGTTGAGATCGGCCAACGGGTCCGCGTCATGGTTGATGAATATCCAGATCTGCAAATCGACGGCCTTGTCGACAGCTTCGCTCCCGGTAGCGGCGCGGCATTCAGCCTGCTGCCGCCGGACAACGCCACCGGAAACTTCATCCGCGTCGTCCAACGCGTGCCGGTCAAGATCAGGATGACGCGCAATCCGTTGCCCGGCCGCCTGGTTCCGGGACTCTCGGCTCGTGTTGCCATCACCGTCGGCACCAGGGATGCTCCGGCTGTAGCGCAGGAAATGCAGACAGGCGGGATTGCGGACGGGCGCTCAGCACAATGATGCACCTCGCCGAAACGGCGGCTGTGCAGCGCCATCCCGGTACATTGCGCGCTTGCTTGATAGCAACCGGCGTCGTGCTGGCCGCCTTCATGGACGCGGTCGCATCCACTGCACTGTCCATCGGCCGGATCGACATGCTCGGCGACACCTACGCAACGTTGGACGAACTGGCGATGATCGACGTTGTTTTCATCGCGGCCAAGCTGACGGCGTTCCTTGTCGCTCCGCTACTTGTGACGGCAGCCAGGCCGACCGCCTGCCTGCGCGCGGCGGTTGTCGCCCTTCTGCTGGCATCCGCGGCCTTGACGTTGTCAGTGGACCTCACCTGGATTTGCATCTGCCGCATTGTCCAAGGGCTGGCTGGCGGCACAGTTCTCGTCGCCAGCCAGACACTGCTGTTCTTTCGGTTCCCGCACCGGCATCAGCCGGTCGTTCAGGCGGTTTTTGCCGTAGGCGCCGTCATGGCTCCGACGTCCGTCACGCCAGCCCTGCAGGGCTGGCTTGTCGACCATCTGACCTGGGAGTGGATATTCCTGAGCATCATTCCGCTCGGCATCGTCTCCCTTGTCCTGTTGGCGGCGGACGGCGATCGGACCTTTTGGCGGAAAACCAGGTTTCCTGCCGTCAGGATATTGTTGCTCGGCATCAGCGCCGCGCTTTTGACCTACGTCCTGCTGCAAGGCAGCAGGTTCAACTGGTTCGACGACACCGACATCACCTTCCTTGCCGCAACCGGTATGACGGCTGCCGGCCTCCTGGCCGTCTGGGAGACCCGCTTTCGTTCAGAAGGCTCACTGCTGGCCATCTCGCCCCTTGGCAATCCGGACTTTCGCTTTGGCCTTCTCGTCAGCTTCGTCGCCGGCTCTGCCCTTTCAGGCAGCGCCTATCTTCTTCCGGCTTTTGCCCTCAACGTGCTCGATTTTACCGCGACGGGCGCAGGAGTGCTTCTGCTGCCCAGCGGAGCCATGCTCGCGCTTGGACTTCTGTTGTCCGGCTTCGTCATCCAAAGGACCGGGATGCGCCCGATCACGCTTGCGCCATTTGGCATTCTGCTCTTCGCAGGTGCCATGTGGCTGCTGTCCGCTTCGACGAGCGGTAGCGGATCACCGGACCTGACCCTTGCTCTGCTGCTGCGAGGATTCGGCCTCGGCCTTCTGTTCGTGGCACTGACGCTGGTTACGCTGCAGGGCCTTGCCGCCAATGCGTTGCCGTTTGGCATCGGGCTGTTCAACTTCGGCAAGCAGGTGGGCGGTCTGACCGGCACAGCCCTCTTGCAAACGTATATTGATCACCAGAATGTCCACAACCGGACGATACTGGCGTCCCACCTCGTCAATGGCGATCCAGCCGTAGACCAGCGCTTGAAAGCAACTGCGAACGCTCTGGCGAACAGTGTCGACAGCACTGCGGCGACAAAAGCCGCCCTGCCGCTGCTGCAGCGCGCGCTTGAGAAGCAGGTCGCCACGATCTCGTTCGACGAAGCTTTCTTCGCGCTCGTCCTGCTGTTCGCGGTCGCTGCGCCCTGTCTCATTGTCGCCAAACAATTGCTCGGCCGCCAAGCCGCTCCGCAGAACTAAAACCGCGTCCACGCCCTGTACTTTGGAACAGATGTATTGGTCGGGAGAGGCGTCCAGATTATCTCATGAGCCGTGTTAATCGGACGAGACAGGGATGACGAATGCAGAGGTTTTTCCGGTTTCACTCTGCAGCCGACGAAGAGGCAGCCGAGCGTCTTACCTGTCCGGCTCGTATTCCCAGTGGTAGGTGTTGATGCATCGATCCGCGTCGCTCCTCGCGCGAGGCCATCGTTAGGGCCCCGCAGCGCGATAACTCCGCGCAATGCATGGATTTCCATGAGATGCAGCCGAGGCATGGCGGAACTAGATTTAGGCGGTGAGTTCGCCTGTCCAGATATTGAAAACAAGTGCTATATCAAGCGCTGACCGTCCCAAGGCTTTTTTGTCCGACAGGAGAAGCCAATGACAGCAGCGTCCAACTCACTTGACGAAATCGAGCCCGAAGCAACGCTTGCGCTGCAAATCATCGAGAGCATGCCCGGCCACGCGTGGGCAGCCGATGCCGCCGGAAGATTCACCTATGTCAGCCCAAACACGCTGGCGTTCCTCGGCAACATGCATGAGGATCTCAACACTTCCGAAGACGACGATGATTTCGGCTGGCGTCGAGCCGTCCATCCCGACGATTATGATCCCGTAGCCGCCAGATGGCGGCATTGCCTCGAAACCGGCGATCCCTATGATACCGAGCATCGCCTGCGGCGCGCCGATGGCGTCTATCGCTGGTATCGAAGCTCAGGACGACCATTTCGCGATAGCCAGGGGCGCATCGTTCAATGGTACGGCACGACAATAGACATTGAGGATCAGATGCGGGCCGAGTCAGCATTGCGCGACCGGGAGCGGGAACTCTCGCAGCTCGTGGACATGGTCCCGAGTCACATCTGGCGGCTCGATCCCGATGGCGAGCCGATCTTCTTCAATGGGCGCATGGTCGACTTTCTCGGCCTCGATGTAGCGGATCTGGACCGACCGGGCATGAGCCGGCTGGCGGTGATGCTACAGGCCGCCGTTCATCCGGACGACGCGGCAGCATTCGGCGATGCACTTCGTGGTTGCTTCGCTACCGGTGCGAGCTTCGCCATGCGCTATCGCCTGCGCCGTGCCGATGGCGTCTATCGCTGGATGTCGAGCCGGGCGGAGCCGATGCGCGATGACGCTGGCCGCATCGTCCAGTGGTACGGCCTCTGTCACGACATAGACGATCAGATGCACGCCGAAGCGGCGTTGCGGCAGAGCGAGCAGCAACTTCAGCACATGATCGACGCCGTGCCGGTCCGCATCTGGAGTGTGATGCCGACCGGCGGGCCGGTCTACTTCAACAAGCGATACCAGGACCATTTCCGCTCCGTTATCGCGAACTTTGACGCGCTCGGCGAGCCGGGAATCGAAACGTTGCTGCACGAGGTGATTCATCCCGAAGATGCTCCCGAGGTGCAGCACACGTTGCTGCGGTGTTTCGAAACTGGCGGCGGCTCCGCGATGCGGTTTCGCTGGCGCGAAAAAGACGGCACCTATCGCTGGGCTGAGTGCAGGGTCGAGCCGCGACGCGATGACGACGGAACGGTCGTGCAGTGGTACGGGGTTTCTCTCGACATCGACGATGAGGTGCGCGCGCAGGCGGCGTTGCGCAAAAGTGAGCGGCGCCTTCAGCAGCTGATCGACACCGTGCCCGCTTTGATCTGGAGTACGACACGGGAAGGGACGCCTTCCTACGTCAACAAACGGTTCACCGATGTAACCGGGGCCACGCTCCGCGACATCACCGCCCCGGACGGCTCGCCGTCGCTGAGCGTGATCCATCCAGACGATATCGACACCGCACGGCAGGCGATCCGCCATTCATTCGCAACGGGCGTGCCTTACGTTCAGAGATATCGCCAGAGGCGGGCCGACGGCGGCTATCGCTGGACCGAGACTCGCGCCGAGCCGCTGCGCGACGAAGATGGCAGCATTCTCCAATGGTACGGCGTGAGCGTCGACATCCATGACTTGGTGACCACGCAAGCCGCGTTGCACGACCGGGAACGAGAGCTCTCGCAACTCGTCAACATGGTTCCGAGCTACCTCTGGCGGCTATCTCCCAACGGTGAGCCGACCTTCTTCAACAAGCGCCTGATAGATTTTCTCGGCCTGGACATAGCGGACGCGGAAAAGCCGGACACGAGCCTGCTGGCGGCCTTCATTGCCACCGTCGTCCATCCCGACGATGCAGCCAGCCTGAAGGAAGCACTCGACAGCTGCTTTGCCACCGGCGAGCGCTTCTTCATGAAGTATCGCCTGCGCCGTGCCGATGGCGTTTATCGTTGGATGGAGGGCCGCGCGGAGCCGCTGCGGGACCAGGGTGGACGCATCGTCCAATGGTACGGCCTTACGCACGACATCGACGATCAGCTGCGCGTCGAAGAGGCGCTGCGCGAGAGAGAACGGGCTCTCTGGCAGCTCGTTGAAACACTGCCGGCAATGATCGATTGCGCCGCGCCGGATGGCGAACCGATATATCGAAGCCAGCAGCTCCGCGAATTCCTCGGATACAATCTTGAGGAATTGGACGAAGCGGGAAAGTCCCGGCTGGCTGGCACACTCGACGCCGGTGTTCATCCCGACGACCTGACAGGTGTCAAAGAGAGATATGCCGATTGTCTGTCCACAGGCGAGCCGTATGCGCGACGGCACCGTCTGCGGCGCTTCGATGGTGAATATCGCTGGGTCGAGACGCGCGCCGCGCCGATGCGCAACGCTGAAAGCGCCATAGTGCAGTGGAACGTTATCTGTCTCGACATCGAAAATGAGGTGCGGACACAAGAGGAGCTTCGGCTGGCACAAGAGAGACTTGCGCGTGCGAGCCAGGCGGCGAGCCTTGCCGAACTCTCCGCATCCATCGCTCATGAGGTGAACCAGCCGCTGGCCGCCATCGTCGCCAACTCCAACGCATGCCACCGTTGGCTGTCCGCCGAGCCCCCGAACGTCGAGCGCGCGAAGATCACGGCCGAGCGTATCATCCGCGATGCCAACTCGGCGGCGGATGTCGTCAGCCGCATCCGTGCCTTGTTCAGACCTTCGCTTGAAATGAGAACCAGCACGCCGATCCCCAGCGTCGTTGCCGAAGCACGTGACCTTATGGCCGAGGAAGCCATGCGGCGTCGCGTTCGCATGGACATCGACGTCGAAAGCGACCTTCCGCTGGTTGCGTTCGATCGCGTCCAGATCCAGCAGGTCCTGGTCAACCTCATTCGCAACGGCATGGAGGCGATGGACACCACGGCGGGCGACAAGGTTCTCGGAATGCGCGTGCGCCGGATAGAGGACACGATCCAGACCGAGGTCAGCGACCGCGGCCCGGGTATCGAACGTCCCAACAAGATATTCGAGCCGTTCTTTACAACGAAAGGGAACGGAATGGGCATGGGGCTCGCGATCTCCCGTTCGATCATCGAGTCTCACGGCGGACGCCTTTGGGCGGAGAATAGCGTGCCGCGTGGGGCGATATTCATCTTCACCCTCCCGGTTGAAGCGAAAGCTGCGCAATAACTGGCGGCGCTCAGTAAGCGCTTGGTTTTTCGGCTCTCGGTGAAGGGGCGCCGCCGCCCCGTGCAATGCATGGATTTCCATGAGGTGCGGTTGGGGCGTGGCGGGATTAGGGTGGCGACGTGAGTCCGTCAGCCCAGTCCAGCTATCAAGAGCAAGTGCTACACGAAGCGCCGACAATCTCCAGAGTTTGTTTGTCCGTTAGGGGCACCCGATGACGATAGCGCCCAACTCACTTGGCGAGACCGATTCCAGCGCAACGCTCGCGTTAGCGCATGACTTGAACCGATCCGGACCGGGAAGTGGCCGACCTTTCGCGACGAATGAACCGGGCCTGATTCGCGGCAACATGATCAGCGATCTTGGAAGAGGCAGGTTGTCGCGCGTCTGGTCGCACCGTCCCCAATTCCTGCATCTGGGGCTTTTTATTACGGCCTATGTCCTAGGCTGCGGCTTCGCCCAGTCGCTCGCAATCATACCTGGAACAGGGATTTCCATTTGGCCTCCGAGCGGGCTTTTCATCGCTACTCTTGTCTTCGCCTCCAGGTATAGCTGGCCGTGGTGGGTGCTGGGGGCCTGTGTGGCAGAACTGTTCAGCAACTTCTTGTGGTTCCACACTCCGCTGCCCGCGGCCTTCCTGATCTTTGCCGGCAACGCTCTTGAAGCGGTGGCCGGCGCATGGCTTGTGAACCAGACCTGCAAGCGCCCAGTTCGGCTGGAAACGTTGCGGGACGTTCTCGCATTCGTCGTACTGGCCGCTGGAATTGCGCCAGTTGCAAGCGCAACGGTGGGAAGTGCGGCGCTTGCTTGGTTTGGCATACAATCGCAAACCTTTGTGACGGCTTGGCCGCTGTGGTGGATCGGAGACGCGACGGGAGTCCTGATCGTAGCGCCACTGGCGCTGGTCGTGTTCCAGAACTGGCGCGGAAAAGCGCAGCTCTCGGCAGCGCGATGGATGGAAGCTTGCGTCCTGGGGCTGATCTTTCTTGGTATCGCCGCCCTTTCCTTGAGCGGCTATCTGCCCTTCGCCTACATCATCATGCCGCCTCTTCTTTGGGCCGCGGTGCGTTTTGAGTTCAGAGGCGCCGCCGTAGCATTGACCGTCCTCGCTCTGATCACGGCGGTATTCACGATATCCGGCGCCAGCCAATTTGCCGGCGATCCCGAGTCCCAGAAGCACAACCAGATCATGCTGCAGCTTTTTCTGGCCATCTCTGCATTTTCGGCGCTCGTCGTGGCCGCCATATCCCGGCAGCATCAGGCGGCGGTGCTCACTTTGCGCCAAAGTGTGGAGACCTTGCGGGAGCGGGAGCGAGAACTCTCGTTGCTGGTCGAAATGATCCCCGCTCACATCGCCCGTATGGCGCCCAACGGCGAACCAACCTTCTTCAGCAAGCGCACGACAGACTATGTCGGCCTCAACGACATCGCGGACTGGGACAAGCCGGGCACGAGCCGCCTGGCGACCGTAGTCGCGGCAGCCGTCCATCCCGACGATGGACCCAGGATGAGAGAATGGCTCAGCCGCTCCCTCGCCACCGGCGAACCCTATCCCATAAGGTATCGCCTGCGTCGCGCTGACGGTGTCTACCGCTGGAGGGAGGGTCGCGCCGAGCCGCTGCGGAACCAGAGTGGGGCGATCGTGCAATGGTACACGGCCAGCATCGACATCGACGATGAGGTGCGCGCGCAGGAGGCATTGCGCGACCGGGAGCGGGAGCTCTCGCAGCTTGTCGACATGGTTCCGAGCCACGTTTGGCGCCTGACGCCGGACGGCGAGCCGACCTTTTTCAACAAGCGAATGGTCGACTTTCTCGGCCTTGACGTAACGGATTTGGACAAACAGGGCATCAGCCGGCTGGCGGTGATGATAGCGGCCACCGTCCATCCGGACGACGCAGCAGCATTCGGCGATACGCTCAGTCACTGCCTCGCCACCGGTGAGCGCTTCTCCATGAGGTATCGCTTGCGCCGCGCCGATGGCATCTATCACTGGATGTCGAGCCGGGCGGAGCCGATGCGCGATCACGCTGGCCTGATCGTCCAGTGGTACGGCCTCTGTCACGACATAGACGATCAGATGCAAGCCGAAGAGGCGCTGCGGCGGAGCGAATTGCAGCTTCAGCAGATGATCGACGCTGTGCCGGTCCGCATCTGGAGCGCGGTGCCGACCGGCGGGCCGGTCTACTTCAACAAGCGATACCAGGACCATTTCCGCTCCGTGATCGCCAATTTCGAAACACTCGGAGAGCCGCGCATCGAAGAATTGCTGCAAGAACTGGTTCATCCCGAAGATGCTCCCGAGGTGCTGCGCACGTTGCTGACCTGTTTCGAAACAGGCGGCGGTTCCGCGATGCGGTTTCGCTGGCGCGAAACAGATGGCTATCGCTGGGCGGAGTGCAGGGTCGAGCCGCGGCGAGATGAAGACGGGGCGGTTGTGCAATGGTACGGGGTTTCCCTCGACATCGACAAAGAGGTGCGCGCCCAGGAAGCGCTGCGACAAGCCTCCGACAAACTCGCGCAAGCCACTCAGGCTGCAAGTCTCGCCGAGCTTTCCGCTTCGATCGCGCACGAGGTGAATCAGCCGCTGGCCGCGATCGTCGCCAATTCCCATGCATGCCACCGTTGGCTGTCCGCCGCCCCTCCGAACGTCGAACGCGCGAAGATTACGGCCGAGCGCATAATCCGGGACGCCAATTCGGCGGCGGACGTCGTCAGCCGCATCCGCGCGCTGTTCAAGCAATCCACCGAGACGAGGACCAATGCGACGCTCAGCAGTGTCATCGCAGAGGCACGCGACCTCGTGGCCGAGGAAGCGATGCGGCGGGGCGTTCGCACCAGCGTTGATGTCGGAAGCGACAGTCCGCTAGTCGCGTTCGATCGCGTCCAAATCCAGCAGGTTCTGGTCAATCTCATCCGCAACGGCATGGAGGCGATGGACTCTGGTGCGGATGACGGAGTTATCAGCATCCGCGTGCGCCATATCGGGGATGTTGTCCAGACCGAAGTCAGAGATCGCGGCCGGGGCGTCGAGTTTCCCGACCGGATATTCGAACCGTTCTTTACCACGAAAGAGCAAGGGATGGGCATGGGACTGGCGATCTGCCGTTCGATCATCGAGTCGCACAGCGGGCGTTTATGGGTCGAGAAGAACGAACCACGTGGAGCGACGTTTATCTTCACGTTGCCGATTGAAGCGAAAGCGGCGTCATGACGACGGACGGCCAAATTGTCTTCATCGTTGATGACGATGAACGCATCCGGGAGGCGCTCAGTGAGCTGCTGGCTGCACACGGCATGTGTGCCGTAGCGTTCGGATCGGCGGGCGATTATATCCGCGCTGACAAGCCGGACGTCCCTGCCTGCCTCATCCTCGATATCGAGTTGCCGGATATTAACGGCCTCGATCTGCAGCGGCAGATTGCCGAGGGCGATCATCCGCCGATCGTTTTCCTGACGGGACATGGCGATATCCCGTCCTCGGTGCGTGCGATCAAGCACGGCGCCGTGGATTTCCTGACTAAGCCCTTCAGCGATGCAGACCTCATGGCCGCAATCCATGCGGCGATTGCCCAGGATCGGGTACAGCGATCGGAGCGCGCCGAGCTGGGCGTGTTGAAGCAACGTTATCTCGAGCTGACGCCGCGCGAACGTGAGGTGCTGCCGCTGGTGGTCAGCGGCCTGCTCAACAAGCAGGCCGCCGCTGAACTGGGGATCAGCGAAGTTACGCTGGAAATTCATAGAAGGAACGTCATGCAGAAGATGGTCGCGGCGTCGCTCGCCGACCTCGTTCGCATCGCCGAGCGATTGGGAATACCGATCACGCACTCGCGCCGGGCAGGGGGGAACTGAGGGTGAGCAAGCGGAGGCCTGTCGTGGCGATTGTCGACGATGACCCAAGACTGCTCGAGTCGCTGGAGGACCTTCTGGAGTCCGCCGGCTATATGGCCCGCAGCTTCTCGTCGGCAGGGTCGTTGCTGGTCAGCGGCCTGTCTGGATTGGACATGCTTATCACCGACATCGGGATGCCCGGCATGGACGGCTTTGAACTTCGTGACTTGGTCAAGAAGGCGCGTCCGGATCTGCCTGTGTTCCTGATCACAGGCCGCCACGAGATAGTGGATCAGCACCGCGCCAAGGGCATTGGCAGGCTTTTCCGCAAGCCGTTCGATGGCCAGGCACTGCTTGCGGCGATCGGCGACGCTTTGCGCAACCCAGAAACGGAGGCTAAACATGAGAGTTGACCAATTGCCCTTACCGAGATCGACGCCGTCATCACAGCAGCGAAGGGCTGAAGCCGAGCAGCCGCTGGTCATTATTGTCGATGATGATGCCTCTGTTCGGGAGGCGCTGTCTGAATTGATCCTGTCGGCGGGTTTCCTGCCGGTGTGCTTTACCTCGACCCGTGAATTGCTTGACGCCGACGTGTTGGAGAGCCCCGGCTGCTTGATCCTCGACGTGCGCATGCCAGGGACGAGCGGTCTCGATCTGCAGCACCATCTTGCGAAAAACGGCAACCCCAAACCCATCATCTTCCTGACCGGGCATGGCGACATCCCGATGACTGTCCAGGCGATGAAGGCCGGCGCCGTGGACTTTCTCACCAAACCGGTGCGGGATCAGACGCTGCTTGACGCTGTGATCGCCGGCATTGCGGTGGATGCCAAGCGGCGGGCGGATGCCGTGATCGTCAAGCGCAACATCGAGCGCGTCGAGACGCTGACGCCGCGCGAGCGCGAGGTCCTGCGTGAAGTGGCGCGCGGGCGCCTCAACAAGCAGATCGCCTTCGACCTCGGCATCAGTGAAGTGACGGTCAAGCTTCACCGCGGCAATGTCATGCGCAAGATGGAAGCCGCTTCCATCGGTGAGCTGATCCGGGCGTGGGAAACGCTGCCCGCGCCGATGCGCGAGGTCTAGAATTTGGCACAAGCCGATCCATGCCCCATCCAATAGGATCGCCCGGCGCGCCGGGCCTTTTCAGGTGCTTTCTCAGCGCGCCCAGGCCTTCCTGCCTGTTGATACGCTCGTGCTGCTGCGGGTGATCCTGATGTACATCGGTGGTCCTGTTTGGTGTTTCGCGGCAAGGCCCGCGCCAAACATCGGTTACTACTGAGCGGCGCTCTTTGGCAGCGCCAGCCTGACCGAAAAACTCGCAACATTTCATGCAACAGCAACTGACGCCGGCCATGCCGCGTCGGTCCCCGCGCCGCTACCCAAGCCTAATTGACGTGTGTCTATAAGAGCTTGCCTTAGCCCGGCCCTATCTTCGGCGTGCCTGCCCTGCACCTTGGCATGGTATGACAGATGCTTCCGTAGAGTAGGTTCGCGGCCCGGATCGGTGCATCCTGTTCCTCGCAAGCCATCACGACCGTCGCGTTTCTACCGCTCCTCGCTCGCTCCTCCCCGAACGCGACCGCTCAGGCCGACTCGACGGTCGTGATGGTGAGCAGGATGTTCAAAGCACATGGATGGACATGATGAACAAAGACGGACTTTTCTCCGTCGGCGGATCTCGCCGCGATGTCATGTTGGCAGGCCTGATCTCTACGGCAGCCGCCGGACTGCCCCGCGCTGCTTCGGCAACGAGCCGAAAACAAAACCTTCCCTCTTCCCCCTCAATCAAAGGAACCAAGACGATGAGCACCATCACGACCAAGGATGGCACCAAAATCTACTACAAGGATTGGGGCAAGGGTCCTGTCGTCACGTTTTCGCACGGCTGGCCGCTGAATTCCGACGCCTGGGACGGCCAGATGCTCTTTCTTGCCCATAACGGCTTTCGCGTCGTTGCGCATGACCGGCGCGGCCATGGCCGATCGAGCCAGGCCACGTCCGGCAACGACATGAACGGCTATGCGGATGATCTTGCAGCCGTGATTGAGGCGCTGGATCTCCGGAACGCCACGCTGGTCGGCCATTCGACCGGAGGAGGCGAGGTTGCTCGCTATATCGGACGGCACGGGACGAAGCGGGTGGCCAAGGCTGTTCTTATCGCCGCAGTTCCGCCGATCATGGTGAAGACGCCGGCCAATCCGGAAGGCCTGCCGATCGAGGTATTCGACGGCATAAGGGCTGGCCTCGTCAAGGATCGGTCGCAGTACTACCGGGACCTCGCACCGTTGTTTTATGGCGCGAACAGGCCAGGCGCGAAGGTTTCCCAGGGGACTCTGGATCAGTTCTGGCTCTGGAGTATGCAGGCGGGTCTCGTGAACGCGTACGAAAGCGTCAAGGCGTTCTCCGAGACCGATTTTACCGAGGACCTCAAGAAGTTCGACGTGCCAACCCTCGTCCTGCATGGCGAAGACGACCAGATCGTCCCCGTCAAGGACTCGGCAGTCAAGTCGGCCCGATTGATCAAAGGCGCAAAGGATATCTATTACCCCGGCGCGCCCCACGGGATCACGGCCACGCACCAAGATCAGGTCAATGCTGACCTGCTCGCCTTCATCAAAGGATAGCACACCCTCAGTCACGACCGCATGTTCTCCGCAATCCTTGGAGCCGCCGATGACCACCTTTGGCAATATTTCGCGCGCCCTTAATCGCATTTCGGGTGGCGCGCCAGGTCAAACCTTGTGCGCTCGCATAGGCGAGCGGTGGCCTGAATGCCGGTTCTGTCGGCTCATGTCCCGGATTGTGGAACCGAACCACTGCGCCATCGAGTTAGAGCGCTGGCAAAGGCGCGAAACATATGCTGCGATAGGGCTGCCATTCGAGCAACTTCGCCTGTGCAGCGCGGAGGCGATCGCCGGCGTTCGACACTACGTCGCGCTGTCGGGGGTCGCCGCCGCGCGCTTGTTCTGCCTTGAAGGCCAAAGCGCTCCTCCAAAACGTCAAACTGGCTAAGCGCCGGGAGTTTATCAATCGGTAGCCGTTTGCGATTGCCGCTCATTTTGGCGGTCTCAATTCGGCGTGAAACTTTCTTGGCCAGCAGTTGCGATTATCGCGGCAGCACCGGCGCTATTTTTCGAAGGCAGGAACGAAATGGGCGTACTCTCGGGCAAGATCGCGGTGGTCACCGGCGGGAACAGCGGGATCGGACTATCGGCTGCAAAAATCTTTGCGGCCGAGGGCGCGCAAGTCGTCATTACCGGCCGCCGGCGGCAGGCGGTCGAGGAAGCGGTCGCACAGATCGGGGCAGGCGCGCTGGGCATTCAGGGAAATGTGGCCGACGTGTCGCACCATGACGAGGTAGCGCAACAGATCCGCCAGAGGTTCGGGGCGCTCGACATCTATATGGCGAACGCCGGCATAAACACCATCACGCACTCGGCCGACGTCTCCGAGGCAGAATATGATGCGCAATTTGCCGTCAATACGCGAGGCGTCTTCTTCGGCGTCCAGAAACTGATTCCGGTCATGCGGAATGGCGGCGCAATCATCCTCACAGGCTCGCTGGCCAGGCGAGAAGGTGCTGGACGGTCATGCTGTTTACGCGGGCTCGAAGGCGGCCATAAATGCCTTTGCGCGCGCTTGGGCGATCGAACTGAAGTCTCGCGGCATCCGGGTCAACGTGCTCAGCCCAGGTCCGGTGGATACGGCTATTCTCGATAAGCTGGGCATACCGTTTGAGCAGCGCGGGGTGTTTGAAAAGGCGATGGCGGAGGCAATACCCCTGGGCCGGATGGGGCAGCCGGAAGAGCTGGCAAAAGCCGCCCTGTTCCTTGCCTCGGACGCGAGCAGTTTCGTAACGGGCATCAATCTGCGGGTCGACGGCGGGATGGCAGTGCTCTGAGCCACGACTGCGATGTCGTCGCGCCAATACACTTCCGAATAAATGGCTGAGCAATCGGTCTTCCTCAAGACGATTTTCCGGGAAGCTGCCGCACGAGTCGCGCCAAATAGGTCGGAGGCGAGACGTTTTGTCGACGTGGCGCAAATTGAGCCACGTAAGCAGCAAGTCGCATTGCAGGGATCGACGCGCAAGAGAGAAGTCGGCTCGCCCGATACGGCGGAAGGACAGAGGTCTCGCCCCGGTCCTTCAATTTTCTGTAGGTCGGGATCAGTGACCCCAGATGCCCTGGCCATATTCATCGTTGGGAACAGTCGGCTTGCGTACGGTTTTCGGCACCCCGATATCATTGTTCATTTTTTTGATCGAGGATGTATACATGTTGTAAGACGCAGTCGCAGGCTGCTGGGATCCGTTTGATCCATAGTGGTCGCTTCCGGCAGTGGCGCTTCCTGCTGTAATAACAAGCACGGCGACAGCAAGGACTGTCATTTTCATTTCAGTAACTCCATTGATGGCTTGGATGGTATTCACCCATACAAATATAAATGTCGTGACGCAGCGACACGATCAGACGGTCCGGCTGTTTGATCCATACGAAGGCATTGGGCGATTCAGGCCGAAGGCCAGGGACTATGTCGTTGACGAGAGGAGGCTTTGCGGCGCGCCCTCAGTGTCTGTTCCGGCGACCGCCGACAATGCACACCCGGCATAGATACCTCAATTATGCTGCAGGGCACCTGATCTCCCCGGTGACCTACCCTGCACCTTGGCATTGTATGACAGACCCTTCCGCACAATAGGTTGGCGGGCCGCGTCGGCGCATTCTCCTGAGCATTGGTCACCACAGGCGACACGGGAGAAAGCAAATGCGAAACATAACTCGAGTCCTGGCCCTCACCGCAGCGCTTGCCGCGTCGGGCGGCGGGATGGCGCAGGCCGCGAATTCTCAGCCCAAGCCGACGATCGTACTGGTGCACGGCGCCTTCGCGGAATCGTCGAGCTGGGATGCAGTCATCACCAAGCTCAGCAAAGACGGTTATGTGGCGATAGCCGCAGCTAATCCGCTCCGCGGCGTTGCCAGCGATGCGAAAGCAGTCTCAGCCATCGTCCGGTCGGTTTCGGGGCCGGTCGTGCTGGTGGGGCATTCCTATGGCGGGCCCGTCATCACCGAGGCCGCCAATGGCAATCCCAATGTGAAGGCGTTGGTCTACGTGGCGGGTTTCGCGCCGGATACCGGCGAATCGAGCCTTACGTTGTCCAGCATGTTTCCGGGCAGCACCTTGGGGAGCGCGCTTGCTCCAGTCGCGTTGCCGGACGGCGGGCAAGACCTCTTCATCGCGCCGGCCAAGTTCCGCGCGCAGTTCGCCGCCGACGTTCCGCAAGAGCAGACTTTGCTGATGGCTGCCACTCAACGCCCTGTTGCGCAGGCGGCTCTGGCTGAAGCCTCGGGCGTCGCCTCGTGGAAGACGCTGCCGTCCTACATGATCTACGGCTCGGATGACCGCAACATCCCGGCAGCCGTCATGAGCTTCATGGCCAAGCGTGCGCACGCGGTAAGGACCGTCGTCATCGAGGGTGCGTCCCATGCGCTCATGGTTTCGCATCCCGACGAGGTCACGTCACTCATCGAGGATGCTGCGGCATCGGTCAGTCAGTAGCAGGCCGGAAACGCCCAGCATCCGATCGAGCAACGAAAATAGACACGCAACACCAGGAGACTAGACATGAAGATCGTCGTCATCGGCGGAACCGGGCTGATCGGTTCAAAGACCGTGGAGAGACTGCGAAACAAAGGCCACGACGTACTTGCGGCGTCGCCGAATTCGGGCGTCAACACCGTTACGGGAGAGGGTCTGGCGGCCGCGCTTGCCGGTGCGCAGGTCGTCGTCGACCTCGCGAACTCGCCGTCGTTCGAGGAAAAGGCTGCCCTGGAGTTCTTCTCGGCATCCGGGCGTAATCTTTTTGCCGCCGAAACGGCCGCCGGCGTCCGTCATCACGTGGCGCTGTCGGTCGTCGGTACCGACCGGCTGCAGGGCATGGGCTATTTCCGCGGCAAGTTGCTTCAGGAAAAGCTGATCAGGGAGTCCGGAATTCCCTACACCATCGTTCACGCCACTCAATTCTTCGAATTCACCGCCGCCATCGCAAACACGGGCGCCGTCGGGGATACCATTCATATGTCGCCGGCCTACTTCCAACCCATGGCGGCTGATAATGTTGCCGATGCGATGGCGGACGTCGCGCTTGCCGCGCCGTTGAATGGCATGATCGAAATTGCCGGCCCGGAGCGTGTTCGCATGAGCGAACTTGTCGAGCGCTTCCTGAAGGCCACCAACGACCCGCGCAAAGTCGTCCCGGATTCCGGCGCGCTCTACTACGGCCAAGTGGCAATCGACGATCGAACGCTGGTGCCCGGCGAGAACGCGCGCATCGGCGCCGTGCGTTTCGATGATTGGCTCAGCCGATACACACCACCGAAGTAAGTAGTCATCGGATAGGCCCGCCATTCGCACAACAAGGAGACCAGACATGATCAAAACACTTCTCTGCGCCGCGCTCACCGCCGCTTCCGTCACCGCAGCAATGGCCAATGACGCCGCCAGCGTGAAGCTTGTCTACGACCAGGCTCTGCCAAACGTGCCCGGCAAGAGCATGAAAGCCGTGCTCGTCGAGTACGCGCCTGGGGGTACGTCGCCGGCTCATACCCATCCCAAATCCGCGTTCATCTATGCCACGGTCCTGCAGGGGGCGATCCGAAGCCAGGTCAATGACGGGCCGGTGAAGACTTATCGCGCCGGCGAGAGTTTCTCGGAATTCCCTGGCGACCGTCATGCCGTCAGCGAAAACGCCAGCAAGACGGAAGGCGCTCGTCTGCTTGCTATTTTCGTCGTCGACACCAGCGAGACGGAACTGACGACGAACGCTAAATGAAATCGTAGCCCCGGGACCATCGGGGCGTACGCGAAGGGACGGTCAGTGACATGAATTCGATCGCCATCCGCACACTTGCGGGGATTTTGGTCCCCGATACTCCGCTTGTTGGCCGAGCGATCGAACATGCCCGCGCTCGATGTGAACCCTACCTGTTCAACCACGTGGTCCGATCCTGGCTTTTCGCGGCCCGGATCGGACAGATTCAGAATATCCAGCACGACGCGGAGGTTGTTGCGGTTGCAACCCTGTTGCATGACGTCACGCTCAATGAGGACTTCGCCGGGCCGCGCCGTTTCGAAGTGGAAGGCGCCGATCTCGCCCGCGCCTTCGTTCGGGAGGGCGGCTTCGACGAGCGGCGCGCCCAATTGATCTGGGACAGCGTCGCCCTCAACTCGACGCCGTCGATCGGCCTCTACAAGGAGGCTGAGGTGGCGCTGTGCACAGCCGGCATCTGCCTCGATGTCGTCGGCTTGCAATACAGCCTCGTTTCGTCAGCCGAGATTGCAAAGATCGTTGGCGAATTTCCGCGCCTCGGGATGAAGCGGCGGATGACGCGATGCTTTTGCCATATCGCCGAGATCAGGCCCGAAACCACCTACGACAACTTTGCCCGGGACTTCGGCGAGCGCTTTGTTTCAGGCTACAAGGCGACTTCGGCAGTTGATCTTGTGATGAACGCTCCCTTTGAAGAGTGAGGGCAGTTTCGATCCAGGTTCTATCGACACCGGTCGGTTCAGCCTTGCCCTTCAACTGACCCAAACGCTGTGCGTCTGTCGGATGCATGCGGCAAAGCGAATTGCCGAGGGCAGCGGTCAGGTGCCAATTTCCACCTCCTATACTTCGGTTTAGGCGCCCCAACCCAATCGAGTGGCAATACATATCATCGGCACGATAGCAACAGTTCGTCTCACCGGTCATCCTTACGCTGCAATGGATTGCAAACACCTCAAGGAGATAAGTAATGAATATTGCAGCGCCACCGGTCGCTCCGAAAGGAAAAGCCGTCGCCCAACGCGCGAGTTATGCGGAGCAGTCGCCGGAACTTCTGAAGAAATTTATTGAATTTCTTGGTGCGACGCGAGAGGGGTCGATCGAAGAGCCAATCCGCGACCTTGTTGCAGTCCGAGCCGCGCAGCTGAACGGGTGCACCTTCTGCCTCGATATGCACGTCAAACAGGCGAAGATCCATGGCGAGCGCGAACTGCGCCTTTACCACCTGGCAGCCTGGCGGGATTCGACCTTGTTCGTTCCTCGCGAGCGCGCAGCCTTGGCATGGACGGAAGTCTTGACCAAGCTGCCCGAGCAGGGTGTCCCCGACGAGATCTACGATCGGGTCAGGTCGCAGCTTTCCGAGAAGGAAATCTCCGATCTGACCTTCGTTGTCATGGCGGTCAACTCTTGGAACCGTCTGAACATCGGCTTCAAACCCGTCCCGGGCTCGGGCGATGCGAAGTTTGGCCTGAGCAAAGCAGCACTGAGCTAATCTTTGGAATGGGTCAGAATGGCGCTTGTTTGCGCGCCATTCTGACCGGCCGGACGAAGGCGCCGAGCTCGGCGACCAACACTGGAACCGATCCCAGCCCCGCGGCCGCGGCCGCGAGGCGCTCTCAGGAGGGCGTCATGCGAATTGACAGTCTGCATCCAGTAATATCGGCCCGTCTCATGGTGGTCGATGTCGACGCTCCACTCCGCAGTGCGGCACTCTCACTTTCCAGGCCCGCAATAGGCCTGGTCGTGGTGTGCCACGGCAGTGGGGAGGCGGCAGGCGTGCTGAGCAAGTCCGACCTTGTCCGCCATCTGGCGAATTCAGGGCCAACAGAAGCGCCGATTGCGGCATTGATGAGCCGGTCCATCGTGTCCTGTGGTCCCGATGATGATCTTCATTCAGTCTGGCAGACCATGGCCGCGCAAGGCCTGCAGAATGTGCCGGTGCTCGGGGCCGACTCGAAACCGCTAGGCGTCCTCGATATCCGTGATGCGATGAAGGCGCTCTTCAAACAAGAGGAACTGCAGGAACGGCTGCTTGCCAACTACATCAGCGGGATCGGCTATCAATAGAGCATCGTCTCGCGATTGAATATACGGAAGTATGTATCGGCGTCTTCTTAGATATAGTGGAAAATAAAAGCCATAAATTATAGCGTGTTGAAGCCAATAGGTGCCGACTTAGCCAGCGGGGAACGAAATGTTTCGTCCGGACATAAAAGAAGATGTCTTCGACGGCCCGCCCGATGGCCCTGGAAGTGGTATGTCCGTGCAAATGTCGACGGCCGGCATCGTCCATGACCTGGGCAATCTCATTCAGGTCGCCTCGTCGGCGTTGAACCACCTGGCCCGCGATCCGAGCATCCAAGCGGCTCCGGCGCTCGGGCCTGTAATAGCCGGCGCCAAGACGGCTTTGGAGCGGGCTGGTGGCCTTGTCCGGCAAACCATCAGCCTGGCCCGAGAGAGCCACGCGGAAATCGAATACACAAACGTAGGTGCTTGCCTGGCTGAGATCGAAACCCTCGTACGGAGCGCCTTGGATGCCAATTTCGGTCTTGAGCTTCGGGTTGGGTCCGACCTGCCTTTGGTGAGATGCGATCGCTTTGGATTGCAAAATGCGGTTCTGAATCTTCTGTTCAACGCGCGCGATGCAATGCCTGACGGCGGTTTCATCTCGATCGATGCCGGCTTGGCCTCTGAAAACTCTGCCGCCGGTCAGGTAGACATCCGCGTCGCGGACAACGGTATCGGGATGACCAGCGAGACGATGGTCTGCGCCTTCGATCCGTTCTTCACCACCAAAAGCGAAGGCCTCGGCGGCGTCGGTTTGCCGATGGTGAAGCACTTTGCCGAGCAATCAGGCGGAAGCATCGATATTCAGAGCACACTTGGGGCAGGCACGACCGTCACTCTGCGGTTGCCTGCGATGCGATAGCGGCCCGCCAATCTGCCTCCGGTGACAAACGTGACATACAATCGAGAGATAAAGATGGATGCACAAGTCGTCGAAAACGTCCAACAGCACCGTTTCGAGCTGCCGATCGCCGGCGATATGTTTGCGGCGGCCTATTATCGGCTCGATGCGGGAAGGTTGCGCTGATACACACCGAAGTCCCGTCGGAATTTTCCGGACAAGGGATCGCGTCGCAATTGGCCCAAGGAACCTTCGAACTGCTCCGCAAGACCGGCCGTAAAGCGATCTTGAAATGTCCCTTCATGAGCCGCTTTTTCGCCAAGCACCCGGACTATGCAGATGTCGTCGGCGGCTAGTCATGGGCACGAATGTTGAGGGTTTCCCAAGGATCTATCCAAATGCCTGACGAGTATGATTTGCAGAGATTCGTCAGCGCACAGGATCCGGTCTACGACGACGCGCTGGCCATTCTACGTCGAGGGATGATGTGCACTCCCTACATGGAGTTCATCTGCCCAAGGTTGGCCACAAGGCGAAGTGGTACAGCGCCTGAGCCATATGCAATCACATCGCTCGACGAAGCCAGCGCCTATCTCTCGTTTCCGATCCTCGGAGGCCGTTATCGGGAATGCGTTGGCACCCTGCAACGGCTCTCCGGCCTAAGCGCTCGCGCTGTCTTCGGTGACGTTGATGCGAAGAAGTTGCACGCGTCCCTCACGCTGTTTTCCGAAGCAAGCAACGACGAGTTCCTGCTCGAGACAATCTTCGACGTCTGGTTCGACGGTTTGCTCGATGAGGAAACGATGAACGATCTCTACTTGATGTCGTAGTGGTCTGCCTGCGCCACCCGGCGTAAAGCTGTCGCGGCGCTGAGGTCACCATCCGCTGCCTTATCCCTCACACGCTGCCATCTGGTAGAGGCATGAGCTCGTGCTCTCCCGGCACGCCGGGGAAGCGGCGTTCGCGCCAATCCGCCTTTGCCTGCTCGATCCGTTCGGCTGAAGAGGAGACGAAGTTCCAATAGATACGACGTGGCTCGGCCAGGGGCTCACCTCCTATCAACATCAGTCTCGCCGCATGGAAGGCAGGCGCCTGCAGCACAATCTCAGCGCCGGGCGCCAGAGCTACTAATTCGGCCTCATGAAACGTACCGAGTTGGCCGACAATTCCAACCTCACCGGCGACGATGTAGATCGCACGCTCACGGTGTTCGGGTTTCACCTGGTAGCGCGCACCGCTCGTGAGCACAATTTCGGCATAGACCATGTCGGAGAACGTCCTTACCGGCGAGACCAACCCGTCGGACGCGCCGGCGATCAACGTAAACTCGACGCCGTCGGCACAGATCCTCGGTATTTCGGGAGCGCCAAAATGTGCGACGTCGGCGGCAATTTCTTCATAGCGGGAGGGGAGGGCGATCCAAGCCTGAGCGCCGAAGAGATTGCTTGCCGACGCCCGGACTTCCGGTGGCGTGCGCTCGGAATGGACGATGCCCGACCCGGCCGTCATCCAGTTGACCTCGCCAGGACGGATGGTCTGCACTTTTCCCAAATTGTCGCGATGGACGATCTCGCCATCGATCAGGTAGGTCACGGCCGCAACGCCGATATGCGGATGCGGTCCCATATCGAAACCGTGACCTGCGTCGAATATAGCGGGGCCGAAATGGTCGAACAGGATGAAGGGCCCGATCATCAGGCGATCCGAGGACGGCAATACGCGCCTTATCTTCAGTCCGTCCGCAAAATCACGGATAGCTGGCTGGATGAGTGTATCGATGCCTGTGATACCGCTTTGGCGGATGGTCATGGATCTCTGTCCTTCTGCATGCCTTGTCAGCCAGGTGCTCGAACGCGCTTGAACGAAGCGGCTCGAAAGACTGTCTGAATGGCTTTGAGGAGCGCGAATTTGGAGCTCGCGTGGTGCTGTCCGGCGATGCCGCTTTCATTAAAAGCCGACACCCTCATCGACAGGATCGCAGCAAGATCTTCGGCCATTTCGGGCCTGTCGTGCACCAGAGGCGCAAAGCTTTCCTGGTCTATGTCGTAAACCGTGACAGGGGTCATTGCCCGCAAACTCGACATCTCGCCAATACCGGCGAGCAAGCCGGTCTCGCCGAAGAAATCGCCAGGTGCAAGCCGGGAGATCTCCTGCAGTTGATCATCGTCCTCGCCAATTTGCCGGACGATGACGCCCGTCCGAACGATCATGAGCGACGGCAGCATCTCTCCCTGTCGTGCGATGATTTCGCCCTTATGGTAGGTGCGAACCGAGGCCGCTTTGGCGAGCGAACCCTGCTCGGTATCCGTTAGCGCCGAGAATACCGGTATGGAATTGATGAGTTCGATCGGGGTGAAGCCTTGGGAGGCCGCCGTCTCGTGGCCCGGCCGGTTGGTCATGGCAATCGAGCCCGAAAATGGCTCCGCCAGCAGCATGCCGGTCGACTTTGAATGGCGATAAATGAGATCGAAGATTTCGTTCCGAGCGGCAATTCGCTGGTCGATACTTGCGACGCGAAAAAACAACTCGATCTCGATAGCTGCGGCATCCAGGCTTCTGATGGTGACCGAAGGCGAAGGGTGCTGGAGGATCGAATTGCAGCTCAGCAAGACCGTGCGCATGAGGTCTACGATGATCGCCGGCGTCTTCGTTGGCGCCACCTTGACGGTTACGGCAAGTCCATGGCTCTCGTCCGGACCGCTTAGATTTGTTACCCCGATCTTGGCGAGAAGGCTGTTTGGCAGCGCCACGACATTGTGTGTCGGGGTCAGAAGTTGGGTCGACCGCCAATTGGTCTCGACAACGCGGCCTTCGGTTCCGTCGCCCAGAATGATCCAGTTTCCAAGCACGTAAGGGCGGCCGAGGTTAAGCGCGATCGCCGAAAATACGTCACCAAGCGTATTCTGGAGCGCCAGTCCCAGGATGACGGCAAACACGCCCGACGTGGCAATGAGCGTTCCGACCGGCACTGCAAAGACAAACGCCAGGATCGACAGGAACATTCCAGCGTAGACGACACCGACCACGACGTCCTGCAGGAGACGTGCCTCGCGCGGCTGTCGCTCGAAGACGAGATAGATACGGACAAATCCGATCAGCGCCCAGGCAAGGTGAACCCACCAGAGCAGCTTGACCGAGCCGATGAGGATCGCTCCTCCGGTTGTCTCGTTGTCCCGTGCGGCTTCGTACGGCACGACGCGCAGGTGGAGAACCATGGCCGACATCGCGACGAAAAAGCCGAGTTGGACAACCAGCTTCGCATTGGCGAAGCGTCTGGGGATGAGAGACCAAACGACGATCCCTGCGAGGCCGAGCAACACGATGTAGACCAGAGGAGAGTTCCACCAGTTCATGAACGATCACCGCGATGCCCGGTTCAACGTTTGGTCTCCGGCCCGGCGATCGGGCCTCTGGCGCTGGCCTTGTCTTTTTCGAGAACTGCTTCGGTGATCGAATTCGGCAGCCGTCGCGGCTTTTCGATCAGCCCGAGCACCGGCATGGCGATGATGAAGAAAGCAAAATAGTAAAGCGTCGCCAGTTGGGACATGACGACGTATGCGCCTTCCGCCGGCCGGGAGCCGAGCCAGCCGAGAAAGAGGGCATTGGCAACGAACAGCCAGAAGAGCACCCTGTACCAGGGCCGATAGACCGCCGAGCGCACCTTCGAGGTGTCGAGCCACGGCACCAGGAACAGCACGGCGATCGAGCCGAACATCGCGAGCACGCCGCCGAGCTTGGAATCGATCGGCCCGATATTGAAGGTGATGGCCCGCAGGATCGCGTAAAACGGCAGGAAGTACCATTCCGGCACGATGTGAGCCGGCGTCTTCAGCGGATTGGCGATGCTGTTGTTGTCGGGATGGCCGAGATAGTTCGGCAGGTAGAAGACGAAATAGGCGAAGAAGAACAGGAACACGAGGATGCCGAAGGCATCTTTGACGGTGGCATAGGGCGTGAAGTCCACGACATCGGTTTTCGATTTGACCTCGATGCCGGTCGGATTGTTCTGGCCGACGACGTGAAGCGCCCAGATATGCAAGGTCACCACGCCCGCAAGCACGAATGGCAGCAGGTAATGCAGCGCAAAGAAGCGGTTCAGCGTCGGATTGTCGACCGCGAAGCCGCCGAGCAAAAGCTGCTGGAGCCAGTCGCCGATCAGTGGGATGGCGGTGAAAAAGCTGGTGATGACAGTAGCGCCCCAGAACGACATCTGTCCCCAAGGCAGCACGTAGCCCATGAAGGCCGTCGCCATCATCAGCAGGAGGTTGGTGCAACCGAGCACCCACAGCAGCTCACGCGGCGCCTTGTACGAACCATAGTAGAGCCCGCGGCAGATGTGGAGGTAGACGGCAATGAAGAAGAACGACGCGCCGTTGGAATGGAGATAGCGCAGCAGCCAGCCCGAATTCACGTCGCGCATGATCTGCTCGACCGAGTTGAAGGCCAGCCCCGTATCAGGGGCGTAATGCATCGCCAGCACGATGCCGGTCAGGATCTGTGAAACCAGCATGATCGTGAGAATGCCGCCGAACGTATAGGCATAGTTCAGGTTGCGCGGGACGGGATAGACGATGAAGCTGTCATAGACCAGCCGCGGCAGCGGCAGGCGGGCGTCGAACCAACGTTCGATTCTGGTTTTGGGCGTATAGGTCGAGTGTTTGCCGCCGCTCATCGAAATGCCCCCTGCCTCAGCCGATACGGATCTTGGTGTCGGAAACGAATTGGAACACCGGTACCGCCATGTTCTCGGGTGCCGGCCCCTTCCGGACGCGGCCGGCAGTGTCGTATTGCGAACCATGGCAGGGGCAGAACCAGCCGTCGAAATCGCCTTCCTGACCATGCGGGATGCAGCCAAGATGGGTGCAGACCTGGATCATCACCACCCAGGCTTCCTTGCCCGGCATAGTTCGATTGGCGTCGGTTGCCGGCGCATCGGCCGGCAGGTTGGCGTTGCGGGCAATTGGATCTTTGAGCTCGGCGAGACTGACTGCCTGGCCGTCCTTCCTCTCTTTTTCGGTGCGGTTGCGCACGACAACCGGCTTGCCGTGCCAGTCGACGATCAGCGACGTTCCCGGCGTCAGCGAGGAGACGTCGACCTCGATCGCGGCGGGCGCCTCGACGCGCAATGTGTGCTCGGCTGTGGAGGTTTCGGAAAGGTCGGCCATGATGGCGACTCCTATTGTCGGAAGCTGCGTCATCGCGTTGGTGGCAATCGAGCAAAAGTCAGACCACGGCTTTCGCGTTTCCAGTCTGCTCGTGCCGCGCGGAATATGCCGGCCGTGGCCGGGTGTGAGCCATCGTGCCAACGGCACGTGCGTCCAATACTTTCGTTTAGGATTTCCTGAGCGAAGGACTGGCCGGGCCGGCGATGATGCCATCATGGAAGGTTCTGGATTCCTCCAGATAACCGTTGGCCGCTGAGCTGGCATACGTCCCGGCATTGCGCACGGCGATCCCGAACTTCACCCGACCATACCTCGGCATAGGCACGTCTAGCTGTCGGTGTCGTAGTCGTCGTCTCCGCCAAGTGCGAGTTTCTGGAGCGGTTGTCTCGCGTGGCGCGGGGCAGGTTTTCCGCTCGGCGACGACCAATTGCGGGATTCAATCGGGTTCAGAAAAGGGAAAAGCGGTGAAACTCTACTACAGCCCTCTCGCCTGCAGCCTGGCGGACCACATCGCTCTGGAAGAGGCCGGTGTTTCCTTCGAGCGCGAAAGTGTGAACCTCAAGACCAAACGGACAGGCTCCGGGGATGATTTCACTACCGTCACGCGCAAGGGCTATGTTCCAGCCCTCGTGCTGGATAGCGGCGAAACGCTGACGGAAAATATCGCCGTCCTCGACTGGATTGCGTCGCAATACCCGCCACTGGCAGTGGCGGGGCCGTTGGGCCGTACCCGCCTTCTCGAAGCGCTGACCTACGTCTCAACTGAAATACACCGAAGCTTTAAGCCGATGTGGCACCAAAGCAGCGATGCCGAAAAGGCCAGGGCGAGCGCGACGATTACGAGCCAACTCGAGTTCTTCGCTGACGGGCTCGAGACCGACTATCTGTTCGGCGACAAACCCAGCGTCGCGAATTTTTATCTTTTCGTGATGCTGCTTTGGGCGGCCCGCTTCCACGTCCCTGTTCCCGCGCCTTTGCAAGCCCTTCGCGTCCGAATGGCTGCCCGACCGGCCGTGCGCATCGCAATGGATCGTGAGGGCCTCGTCTGAAGCCGAGGGCGACTTCGAGCATAAGACCAGATGCAACATGTCCTCTCGCCCAAACAGAAGATCAGGAGTCATTCTCATGCTGCCGTTCCTGCGGATGCTACATCTACATCCAGCCGCTTCCAAGCGCGGGGACGGCCTAAGTCTCGAATTTCTGAGGAGGGAAATCGAGGAAACGCTTGACCTGACCGGCATTCAATCAGAGTTCGCCGCACTGCCTCCTGGCCGAGTGTTACAGTGGTTGGTCCGCCGCCCGCAGTCACCATCGAAATAGGCAACATTTCCTGTCGGCCGATGAGGCGGGCGGGTCCGGTCGTTCCTGCTTGTTGGTCATTACAGAGGCTTCATCATGAATGCGAGTAAAGCTCCCGACACGGTCGATCATCGCCGCCGGCGCATTGTTGGTGCTGCAGCAATGACGTTCGCCGCCACCGAACTCGGTTTGAGCGAGCCGGCGGCCACTTGGACGGTCGAGGCGAGGGCGTCCGCGACGCAAGCCAGGCCGGAATCATTCGGCTCGCTCGGGCAGGTCAATGCCGGAAAACTGAGCGTCGGATATGCGGAGCTGGGGCCCGCCGAAGGTGCCCCAGTGATCCTGCTTCATGGCTGGCCTTATGACATTCACACCTACGCCGATGTCGCTCCCCTGCTTGCCGCAAAAGGGTACCGCGTGATTGTGCCCTACCTGCGCGGCTACGGCACTACGCGCTTCCTGTCGGACGAGACGATGCGCAACGGCCAGCAGTCGGCGCTCGCCGCGGATACGATCGCCCTGATGGATGCGCTGGGGATCGAAAAGGCCACGATCGCCGGCTGCGACTGGGGCGCTCGAACGGCCAATGTCGTTGCCGCGCTCTGGCCTGAGCGTTGCAAGGCGATCGTCTCGGTGAGCGGCTATCTCATCGGAAATCAGCAGGTCGGCATGGTGCCGCTGGCACCGGAGGCGGAGCTTCAATGGTGGTATCAGTATTACTTCGCCACCGATCGCGGCCGCGCCGGCTACGAGAAATACACGCGCGATTTCGCCAAACTCATCTGGCAACTCGCTTCGCCGCAGTGGAATTTCGACGATGACATCTTCCAGCGCAGCGCCGCAGCACTGGACAACCCGGATCACGTCAGCATCGTCATTCACAATTACCGCTGGAGGCTCGGCCTGGCACAGGGCGAGCCGGAATATGACGTTCTGGAAAACCGGCTGGCCGAAGCTCCCGTGATCACACTGCCGACCATTACCCTTGAGGGCGATGCCAATGGCGCACCCCATCCCGACAGCAGTTCCTACGCCAAGAAATTCTCGGGCAGATACACGCACCGGATCATCACCGGCGGTATCGGCCACAACTTGCCTCAAGAAGCCCCGCAAGCCTTTGCCCAGGCTGTCATCGACGTCGGCGAATACTGATCAAAATCCATGACGTGCCCCCGACCGTAAGGAATAAAACGGGAAGAGTCCTGGTTCTCGGCACAGCCTCCGGTCCGCTTAGGCGAGAACAGCTCTCCCGCCGACCCAGACTGACGCGATGTTGGCCCTGGAAGCGGAGTAGACGATCTTCTGAAGGATGCCGTCGCCGTCGTCGAGTTCGTCCCACAGGTGAATTGTGCCTCTGGGCGCGGCGGTGTCGACCAGGATCGCATCGAAATGGTAGCCAGGCGAGAATCGCCCCACAGGCAAGCCGAGTGCCGCGCCACCGCCTGCCGTCGCCAGGTGGAAGGACTCGCGAAAGTCGACGCGTGCTGTTCCGGCCGTGCCGCGCGTCTCGGCCGCTAGCGCCGGGTCGGTGCCGGTTTCCAGCATGCGCGACGACATGACCGTCGCGCGCATCGCATCGAACATCGAGGCGCTCGGTCCCCCGGAAATGTCGGTGCCGAGCCCGACCTTGACACCCTTCTCGAGGGCCGCCCTCAACGGGAACACGGCGCCTGCGAAGTAGGCGTTGGAGACGGCGCAGTGCGCCACGGCCGCCTTGCGCACGCGGATCGTCTCCATGTCGGCAAGCGTAATGAAATTGGCGTGCGCGAGCACGCTGCCGGCGCGCAGCAGGCCAAAGCGATCAAGGCTAGACGTGTCGCTGATCCCGTGGCGCTGCAGCACGTAGCCATGCGCCCAGTCGCTCTCCGAGCAATGCGTCTGCACATGGCAGCCGCATTCCTGCGCAAGCGTGCCGAGCCCTTTGAGGGCGGCGTCGGTACAGGAGGGGATGAAGCGCGGCGTAATGACCGGCTTTACCCGTCCCGTGGCATTGTCCGGATGCCCATGCACGTAGTCGATCAGAGCGCGCGTGCCATCGATGGCCGCGTCCGCCGAGGTATCGCGATAGTAGGCCGGGCACTCGTCGGGATTGTCCATCGCCACTTTGCCGACCAGCGCACGTTGCCCCCGTTCGAGGCAAATGTCGACGAGCAGCCTTGTCGCGTCCTGGTGGATGGTTGCGAAGTAGAGCGCTGTGGTCGTGCCATTAGCGATCAGGTCGTCGACCAGCAGGCCGTAGCTGCGCCGCGCGAAGGCGAGATCGGCGTAGCGCGCCTCCAGGGGAAACGTGTGTTTGTGGAGCCAGGCCTCGAGCGGCACGTCCAGCGCCCTGCCGAGCTGCGGATATTGCGGCGCGTGCACGTGAAGATCGACGAAGCCGGGCAGCAGATAACTCTGCGCCGGCAAGGTCGCCAGCGAACCGGTCCGGCGCGCGGCCTCCAGCGCCTCGTCATAGCCGGCATCATGCGGATGCAGCACCGAGGCGATGATGCCTGATTGATCGATTGCGATCAGGGCATGGAGCAACTCTTCCACGAGCCCGCGCTCCGGCGCGTGAAAGCCGCTGGCCAGAAGCGTCTTGCCGCTCAGGTCGCTCACCTGTCCTCCGCCGAAGAACAGCTACGCACTGCCGTCGCGAAGCGCCAGAGCGCGATTGCCCGTCCGTCGATGCCGATGACAATATCGGAAGGGCTGCCGCTCATGCGGCTTGCGCCGTCGTGCCGTAGGTGATGCCCTTCTCCTTCAGCCAGCGGCGATAGGCGATCGACGAGCCGTCGGCCCGCGTCGGGATTTCCGCGCGCGGCTCGAGCGGCAAAAGAAGTGGCCGTTGGTTCTCCAGGATGATGCGGTCCTGCAGGAAGATGAGCTGCTGGAACTGCACAAGTTCGGTCGTGGTCGATACGTCGTCGATCAGGAACATGACGGGGTGCGCGCGGCAGCGGTCCGGATCGAGGGGCTGCACGAACAGACAGATCACGTCCCACCGGGTAGCCGAGTTGGGGCAGGTCTTGTAGAGCATCACCGCGAAAGGATTGGCGACCCGGTACATGTATTGGGTCATGATGCCGCCGGTCGCCGAGAGTGCTGCCTGCGGCTGGAAGAATTCGCAGTTGGTCGCCCACACCTCATCCACGTCGCGGCGGATTTCGGTTGTGTAATGCCGCACTTCCGTGTGCGGCTCGGCGCCCAATATGTCGGTATGGACGAAGGGGAAATGGGCCATGTCGAGGAAATTCTCGACGATGCGCAGGCCGGACGCCTTTACCGCGATCGCTCCGCAAACGACAGGCCGGCGGTCGTCCTCATAGACCTCCGGGATCGACAGCACATCGCCGGCCGGCATGCCGAGCGTGATCCATAGATAGCCGTAGCGTTCCTTGGCCGGGACTTGGCTGCCGTCGCCGGCACGCGACACATTGACCGCGCCTGCCGTATCGCGGGCTACCAATAGATCGATGCCCAGAAGCCGGTTCGGCAACGTGCCGACCGGAATCTCGTTCAGCGCGTCAATGCAATACCATTGGTCGAGGGCCGCCTGCTCCGCAGCTCGCTTAATGGTCATTGTTGCGTCCTTCCTGTGCTATCTCACTGCCGATAGATGCGGTCCATCACAGCCCGGTGGTCGGCCATCGCCGCCTCGACATCGAAAGAGGCGAAGTCGCCTCTCGCGATAATCTGCCGGCCGTTGATGTAGGAATAGTCGACCTTGAAGGGTCCGCAAAGCACCAGCGCGGCGAGCGGGTCGCGCTCGGTGCCGGAAAGGCCGAGTTGGCTGCGTTTGACCGCGATGAAGTCGGCGCACATGCCGGGCGCGAGATGGCCGATGTCATTGCGGCCGAGCAGGGCAGCGCCACCGCGCGTCGCCATTTCGAGGGCCTCGCGCGCGGACAGCGCCGTCGGCGTGCCGCCGAAACCGCCGCGGCCGCCGGGCTTTTCGGAGAGGTAGTGGTGCGGCGCGACACGCTGAAGCATCAGCGCCAGCCGCGCTTCCATGAACAGGTTCGACGTGTCGTTCGAGGCCGAGCCGTCGACGCCAAGGCCGACCTTCACGCCCTTGTCGAGCATCTCGCGGATCTTCGCGATGCCCTGGCCGCAGCGCATGTTAGCCGACGGGCAATGGGCGACCCCGGTGCCGGTTTCGGCGAAGCGGTCGATCTCGTCGCTGGTCATGAAAATCGAGTGGGCGAACCAGACGTCGTCACCGAGCCAGCCGACGGATTCGGCGAACTCGACCGGCCGTTTGCCATAGATTTCGAGGCAGTACTTCTCCTCGAAAAGCTCTTCGGCAAGGTGCGAATGCAGGTTCACGCCCTTGTGGCTGCGCGCCAGCGATGCCGCATCGCGCATCAACTCCGGAGTCACCGAGAACGGCGAGCAAGGAGCCAGGATGATTCGGCTCATCGAATGCCGCGACGCATCGTGATAGCCGCCGATCAGCCGTTCGGCATCCTTCAGGATATCCTCTTCCTTTTCGACGCAGCGATCCGGCGGCAAGCCGCCCTGGCTTTCGCCGCGCGACATGGCTCCACGCGCAGCGTGGAAACGCAGACCGATATCGCGGGCCGCACCGATCGTCGCGTCGAGCGTGCAGTTGTTGGGCAAGATGTAGAGGTGATCGGAGCTGGTCGTGCAGCCCGAATGGATAAGCTCGGCCATCGCTACGCGCGCCGAGACACCTATCGCATCGTCGTCGAGCTCGGCCCAGATCGGATAGAGCGTCTTCAGCCAGACAAGCAGCTCGTCGTTCTGAGCCATCACGCGGGTGAGGTTCTGGTACATATGATGATGCGTGTTCACCATGCCCGGCATGACGACATGGCCCGATAGGTCGAGCACCTCGTCGGCACTGGAGGCACTGAGTTCCGCGGTGGTGCCGACCGCTTCGATGACGTTGTCGTCGATCAACAAGGCGCCGTCGGAAATCTCGCGGCGCGTACCATCGAAGGTGGCGAGCAGATCGATGTTCTTGACAAGCAGGCGGGGCATGACGGTCTCAACGCATGTCGCGGAAATAGGGTTCGCCGAGAGCAGCCGGCGCGGCCATTACCCGGCGCATGCGCTGCCAGGCAAGCACCGGCACGATGATCAGGGCGATCGTGCCGAGATAGGGCAGCATCGACAGGATCGGCGCCGCGATCGGCCAGTTGCGTGCTTGGCCGACGAAGCCGAGCGAGGTGATGAGACCGAACAGCAGAGCGGCCAGCACGGCGTTGAGGGGCCGGTAGCCTGCGAAGATGACGAGAGAGACGGCAATCCAGCCGCGGCCGGCCACGACGCCTTCCGACCAGGAGGGAACGAAGGCAAGCGTGAGGTAAGCGCCGGCGCCGGCCGCCAGCGCCGAGCCCGCGGCGACATACCAGAAGCGGATGCTTTGCACCGAAATACCGGCGGCGTCGGCTGCCGCGGGGTTTTCGCCCACCGCGCGCATGTTCAGCCCGTGGCGCGTGCGGAACATGATGTAGTGCAGCACAACCGGCAGGACGATGTAGATCAGGTAGACAAGGATGTTCTGCGTGAAGATCGCGCGACCGAGCAGCGGGATGTCGCTAAGATAGGGAATAGCGATCGGCGCGAAGGTCGCCGGCGCCGGCATGCCGGAATAGGCGCGACCGATCGTTGCGGCCATGCCTGTGCCCATCAGCGTCAGCGCCAGGCCGCACAACACCTGGTTCGCTTTGACGACGACGGTGCCAAGAGCGAAGACGCAGCCAACGAGGAAACCGACGGCAAGCGCAAGGACGAAGCCGAGCATAGGGTGCGGCGTGGCGACGACGACCGCGATGCCAGTGATTGCACCGAGCGCCATAAGCCCTTCGACCCCGAGATTGACGACGCCGGCGCGCTCGGAGAGCGTCTCGCCCAGCGCCGCCAGCGCCAGCACGCCGCCGGCGAGAATGGAGGTCTGGATCAATCCGGCGATCATGTCCATGGGTGTTTCCTCAGCTCGCGACCGGTTCGGTCCGCGTGATGCGGTAGTGAGCGAGTTCGTTGCCGATCGCCGTGAAGAACAGGATCAGTCCGGTGATGGCGAGCACGGCCGAGACGGTGATGCCTTGCGCCTGCAGGATGATGCCCGAATTCAGGATGACGCCCATCAAAGCCGCGCCTGCGAGCACGCCAAGTGAGGAACCGCGCGCCAGCACCGCGACCATGATGCCGAGATAGCCGAAATTGTTGGAGATGCCGCCCTGCAGGCGATGCACCGTGCCAGCTACTTCCAGCATACCGGCGATGCCGGCGATCGCTCCCGACATCAGCAGGACGACGATCAGGCGGCGGCGGAACGGCATGCCCGCATAAAGCGCCGCGCTTGGATTCGACCCAGCGATCCTTACCTCGTAGCCCCAGCGCGTGTAGTTGAGCAGTCCTGCGATGACAAAAGTGAGCAGGATCGCCAGCGGGAAACCGTAGTGTACGATACCCCAGAATTCAGGCACGTCATGCGGCAGACGTGCAGTGGTCGCGAGCGCATGGCCGCTCGGGTCGAGCCATGGGCCGGTGGCGACGTAATAGACCATCAGCGTCGCCACAAAATTCAGAAGCAGGGTGGTGATGAGTTCGCTGACATCGGCGTAGGCGCGCGCCAGCGTCGGCACCAGTATCCAGAGCAGCCCGCCGAGCGCGCCAGCGGTGAACATAACAGGCAGGATCAGCCAGGTCGGGCCGGGAATGAACAGCGCGACCGCCGTGGCGCTGAAGGCGCCGGCATAGAATTGGCCCTCCGCGCCGATGTTCCAGGCGCCGATTCTCAGCGCTACCCAGACCGACAGGCCGGTCAGGATCAGGGGAGTGACCAGAAGTCCGACGTCTTCCAGCCCGAAGCTCGAGCCAAAAGTCGAGCTGAGCACCTCCCAGGCGAGTTCGACGGGAGCATTGCCGCGAGCGGCCAGAACCAGGCCGGCGACCCCCAGCGCCAGCACGATAGCCAGGGCACGTGCCGCAAAGGCAACGGAGGGCTGCGCGGATGGAACGCGCTGGAGCTTGATCGCCAAGGTCAGTGCTTCCCGGCAGCGGCCTGGGCGCCAGCACTGGACCGCATCTGCCCGCCCATCATCAGGCCGATTTCCTCGATGTCGGTGGAGGCAGTCTCCACCGCGCCCATGATCCTGCCATGGAACATCACGGCGATGCGATCCGACAGGTTGAACAGCTCTTCCAGCTCCTCGGAAATGAAGAGCACACCGACGCCGGCATCGCGCAATTCGACGAGATAGTGCATCATCGTGTTGATCGCTCCGACATCGAGGCCACGGCTCGGATAGGCGGCGATCAGAACCTTGCTTGCGATGCGCATCTCGCGGCGTGCGACGAGGCGCTGCTGATTACCGCCGGAAAGGTTGCGCATGGGCATGCCGAAATTGGGCACCGCAACGGATGCCGCTTCGGCGATCGTGCGCGCGAGAGCAGCCGCTAGGCGCGGTCGGAACGCGAAGCCCTTTGAAACAGGCGCCGACGCATATTCGCGGATTATGGCGTTGTCGGTGATTGAAAGCGCCGGCGCCAGGCCGCTGTGCAGCCGGTCTTCGGGAATGTGGCCGACGCCGAACTTGGCGTAATCGACCGCGCCGGCGGTCGTGACGTCCTTTCCGCCGAGCAGTATCTGGCCCGAGTGGATCGGCCGTAAGCCGGTGACGACCCGGGTCAGCTCCTTCTGGCCGTTGCCGGCCACACCGGCGATGCCGAGAATCTCGCCGGCATGGATGTCGAGCGAAACCTCGTCGAGAAGGATGCCGCCCACGTCGTCACGCGCGACGACGGATTTGAGGCTGAGCACCGGCTCGGCGGAGATGCCGGCCGCGCCTGGCTGCCTGGCACGCAGATTGCTGAGCACGATCTCACGGCCAACCATCAGGCGCGCCAGCATCTTCTCGCCGCAGTCCGCGGTATTTTCGGTGGCCACCTTGCGGCCGCCGCGCAGCACGGTGATGCGGTCTGATATTTCCAGGACCTCGTCGAGCTTGTGGCTGATGAAGATCACCGCATTGCCCCGGGACACGAACTGCTTGAGCGCCTTGAAGAGCTCGCGCGCTTCCGCCGGAGTAAGCACTGCAGTCGGCTCGTCGAGGATAAGAACACGGGCATTGCGCGCGAGCACGCGTAGGATTTCCACGCGCTGCTGCTCGCCGGTCGAAAGATCGGCGACGCGCGCGGATGGCCGTACCGCGAGGTTCAGCTTGTCGGCCAGTGCGGCAGTCCGCGCCTCGAGCACCGACGAGCCAATACGCTTGGGCGTTTCGGACCAGCCGAGATGAATATTCTCGGCGACCGTGAAGGCGGTCACCAGCTTGAAATGCTGGTGGACCATGCCAATACCGGCGGAGATCGCATCGACTGGAGATGCGAAACGCTTGGCATAGCCGTCGACGACGATCTCACCGGCATCCGGCTGATAGATGCCGGTGAGGATGTTCATCAAGGTCGATTTGCCGGCGCCATTCTCGCCGAGCAAGGCGTGGATCTCCCCCGGCATCACGTCCAGGTCGACGTCCTGGTTGGCAACGACGCCGGGGAAATATTTGCTGATGCCCTTGAGCAGCACGAGCGGCGGCGCGCCGAAGCCAGGCTCGTAACGTCCCGGGGAGGTGGACGGCACCTCCATGCCGCCGTAGCGGTGCTCGCTCGAAGCATGATGAACTGGAACAAAATCATTCATCCCGCTTAGCTCTTTGCCTTCTGCCGCATAGTCTATCCGAAAACTCTGCAATCTTTCGGGATCACGCTTGGAGGCCGCTGACGCCTTCGATCGACCAATCCCAGTTGTAGAGTTCCTCTTCGGTCATGCGATGGCCGGCAGCCACCTTGACGTTGCCCTTGGTGTCCTTGATCTCGCCCTCGAACGGGCTCCAGCCGCCGAGAATCTTGTCGCGCACGGCATCGGCCTGCTTTGCGACCTCGGTGGGCACCGTCTCGCCCCAGGCATCGCGGTCGATACCGCCGCCCATCGGCAGGATGGTCTGCGAGGGCGTCCACTTGCCTTCGAGGCGCAGGCGCACCTGGTCGACATAGAATTTCTTGAAGTCGATCGCGATCGAGGAGACGTAGGCCTTCGGCCCGTAGCGGCGGATGTCGGTATTCCACATCACGGCCTTCGCGCCGCGCTGCTCGGCCACCTGCAGATAGCCTGCTTCGTCCATGATGCCGAACAGAAGGTCGGCGCCGTTGTCGATGAGCGCGGTGCCGGCCTGGGTGGCAGCCTGCGGATCGAACCACGAGTTGATGACGATGGTCTGCATCGTGGCGTTGGGATTGACCGAACGGGCGCCCATCAGGAAGGCATTGGTGCCGGAAAAGACCGACGGAACAGGGAAGGAGGCGACGTAGCCGAGCTTGCCGCTCTTGCTCATCAGGCCCGCGGCGACACCGGTGACGTAGGTTGGGTACCAGTGGGCGAGATAGTAGGTCGAGAGATTTTCGAGCGGGTTGCGGCCATCGCATTCATAGAAGGCGACGTCCGGCGAACGCTTGGCCACGTCGTAGAGGAAGTCGCCATAGTTGGAGGTGGCAAACACCATGTTGGCACCTTCCGAGACGAACTGGCGGAAGGTGCGGGTCGCGTCGGCCGAATAGGGGATGCTTTCGACGAACAGCGTCTTCAGCTTCGGGAACGCTTCCTGCACGGCCTTCATGCCCTGGTCGTGGCTCCAGGTCCAGCCTTCATCGGTCACCGGACCGGTGTGGCCGAAGGCGATGACCGCGTTTTCCTCGGCGACGGCGGCGAGCGGCGTCTGTGCATTGGCGGGCGTGATAAGGCCGGATTTCGGCAGGAGCAGCGAGGCGCCGGCCGCGGCGCCCATGTTGAGGAAGCCTCGGCGGGAGAGATTGCGCAGGTCGATCATGCTTCGGTCCTTTGTTCCGTGTCGTGTTCAGTTCGGGAGAGACAGTTCGGTTTCCATGAGGCGGTCGATTTCTGCCGACCAGTCGGCCGACCATGCCTGCTTGATGTCGTCATCGAGCCATGCTGCGGACAGGCCAGCCAGCGCGATCCGCTTCAGTGCCGACGGCCCGAGCGCAAAATTTTCGGCGATCAGCGCGTATTCGCGGTCGAGCGTCGTGGCGAACATGGGCGGATCGTCGGAGTGGATCGTCACGGTAAGCCCGGCCTCGATCATGCGGCGGATCGCGTGGTCGGGCGCGGCGAGGTCACGCCAGACGGTGGTGGCCAGCGTCGTGCTCGGACAGCAGGTGAAGACGATGCCCATCTCCTTGCACTGCTCCATCAGCGCCGGATCGTCGACGACATGGTAGCCGTGGTCGACCCGTCTCAGGCCGAGGACGTCGACGGTATCGCGGACATAGTCCGCCGGGCCATCCTCGCCCGCATGGTTGGTGACATTGAGCCCGGCAGCCCGCGCTCGCTCGACGATGCGCGCAAACATCGGCGGCGGGTTCGGGCGTTCGTCGTAATCGAAGCCGATGCCGATCACCTCAGCCGGGCGCTCGGCCAGAACCATGTCCAGGAAGCGCTCGCCACCTGCCGCGCCGAGCGGCTTCGCATGCGCCGGTATCAGCTTTGCCATAAGCCCATAGCGCTCCTTTGCGCGGTGAAAGCCGTCGAGGATGCCTTCGAGCATAGTCGAATAGGCCACGCCATGAGCCAGATGCGCATGCGGGCTGAAGAACAGTTCGACGTAGCGCGCACCGGCTTTAGCGCAGCGCTCCAGTGCCTCGAAGGTGATGCGAGAGAAATCGTCCGCAGTCCTGATCGAGGCGCAAACCAGATCGTAAATCTTCAGGAAATCCAGCAGGTTGCCGTAGCTGTAGAGCTCCGATGTCAGTCTGCCGTCCGGCAGCGGCACCGCGTTCAGCGCCGCCAGCTCGGCGAATGTCTCCGCGGATACGGCGCCCTCGAGGTGCAAGTGCAACTCGACCTTCGGCATGAGCTGAATGAAACTTGACAACGACATCGACGCTCACTCGCCCGGATCGGCAACCCCAAAGCCGTACCTGGTTTTCTTGGGCGACGGACGGCTGCCGAGTTGTTCGATAATCGCGGCTTTTTCCAACTGTCCGATCACCTGATACGCAACAGATGTCAGGGAAACGGGGCTTGCACAAGCCAAAAAATGATGCCTAACTAGACACATTCTAAAACTGCTTAAAAAATGTGCAGGCCGGGAGAAATATAGGCATGAAGCACCTACGGGAAGCGCAGAACCCTGCGCCTCCGCCTCAAACAACGCGCCTGCGCTTCATCGGCCGACTGGTGTCGTCGAGCTTTGGCGAGTTCGCCGACAGGCGTGCCGCTCGGCTCAATCTCGATCTGCTGGTGCACGAAGCCGCGGACGATTTTTTTGTCGTCCAGGTTTCGGGCCAGCCCGATCTCATCGATGCCTTCGAGATGGCATGTAGCTTGGGGCCAATCGACTGTGTGGTGATGGACTGCGAACGGGCCGAAATTTGGGAATATTCCAGAGGGAAAGACGCAGAATGACGATACGGGCTGGATGGCACCCAGTGGCGCTGTCGGGATCGATCGAGCCGGGCAGTTCGGCCGGAATCCGCCTTGGCGGAAACGAGCTGGTGGTGTGGCGCGACAACAGTGGCGCAGCGCATGTGTGGGAGGATCGCTGCCCGCATCGCGGTATGAAGCTGAGCTTCGGTTTTGTCCGCGGCGATCATATTGCCTGTCTTTATCACGGCTGGCAGTACGATGCGGCCGGCCAGTGCCGATACATTCCGGCCCACCCCGATCTCAGGGTGCCGGCGTCCATTACCGTGTCTGCCCACAGATCGGCCGAGGCGGCTGGGATAGTCTGGACGGCACTGGATCCGGCAGCAGCATTACCCGAACTGCCTGCCTTGCCAGAGGAGGTGGTGCCGGTCCGCAGCCTGTATCTCGACAGTCCCGCCGCAATGGTGATCGATGTCGTGAGGGCCATGCCGCCCAGGCCCTTCTCCCGCGGATCCGGGCTCGCTGATCTGAAGGCGCTGAGCGGGATGCTGTTCAGCCTGACGGTCGGCGAAGACACGTTGCTTCTTGGCCTGCAGGAACTGACCGACAAACGATCGGCCCTGCACGTCGTGATTGACGGACCGGCAGCCAAGTATGCCGGCAAGGGGCAGAAGCATTTCTTCGCTTGGACGAGCGAGCTGCGTCATCATCTCGAGACCGGGCGTACCGGCGCGACCTCGACGACGCGGGCTGCATGATGGCGAGGATCACGCTCTACAACTACGAGCTGGACGAAAACTGCTACAAGGTGCGGCTGGCGCTTTCCATGCTCGGCCTGGAATGGCAGACCGTTGCAGTCGATGCATTTCCGGGGGCGGAGCAGAAGACGCCGCCATTCCTGGCCATGAACCCGGCGGGCAGCCTGCCCATTCTCCGCGACGACGAGGTGACGATGTTCGGCGCCGAGTCCATCATCGTCCATCTGGCGCGCAGCCACGATTCAACGGGTGCATGGCTGCCGGCGGATGGTTCGGATTTCGCCAAGGTGATGCAGTGGCTTTTCTTCGCGGCCGGCGATCTCGGCGTTGCCAGCGCCGCGCGCCGCCATGCCATGTTCGGCGCCGGCGGCGACGAGGCTGCGCTGCGGGCCGGTGCCGCGCACGCACTCCGCGCCATGGACGACCATATGACCGCGCGGGGTTTCGAGAAGAAAGAATGGTTCGCTGCGGACCGCCCGACCATCGCCGACATCGCGCTTTTTCCGGCGTTTGCGCTGAGCCGCGATTTCGGCGTCGACCATGACGAGTATCCGGCGCTGCGCCGCTGGGTGCGTCGCTTCCGCGCGGTTCCCGGCTTCACGACCATGCCGGGCATCCCCGATTACCATTGACGCCCAACATTCGACGAGAACGAGGCAAGCAACAGAATGACCTCTCTCACGCGCTTTTCCGTCCAGCCGCTCTCGTCCATGACCCGGCGGCTGGCCGGCGTCGCTTCCGGGCGAGCCGATCCCGATCTGGTCATTGCCGGCGCACGCGTGTTGTCGACCTATTCGGAGCGCGTGCTTCCAGGCCGCGAGATCTGGTTGTCGGGAGGGCGGATCGCCGCTGTGAAGCCGGCCGGCACTTATAAGGGCGGCAGCGCCAGGATATATGACGCCAGGGGCGGCATCGTCGCCCCCGGCCTGGTCGATCCGCACATCCACATCGAATCCTCGATGGTGACGGCCTGCGCCTATGCCGAGGCGGCGCTGCTCAACGGCACCACGACCCTCTTCTGCGACAGCCACGAGATCGGCAACGTCATGGACGTTGCTGGCATCGAGGCGATGCTGGAGGACGCGCGCCTGGCGCCGTTGTCCATTTTCCTGACGGTTCCGAGCACCGTCCCGGCAACTTCGCCGTTGCTGGAAACGGCCGGTGGCGACCTGACAGCCGAGAAGGTCGGCGCATTGTTCGACAAATGGCCGGAAGCCGTGGCGCTAGGCGAGAAGATGGATTTCGTGCCAGTGGCTATGGGCGATGAACGCAGCCATGCCATCCTCGCTGCGGCGCTGCGGCGCTGAGACGCGGCCGCCCGGTGTCGGGACACGTCTATGGACGCGAATTCGTGTCGGCCTATGCGGCCTCCGGCGTCACCGATACCCATGAGGCGATCGACCGCGAGATCGCCGACGACATGCTCGAGGCCGGCATCTGGCTGTTCCTGCGCGGCGGCCCGCCGACGACGCCGTGGCACAGCCTGCCCGCAGCGATCAAGACGATCACGGAGCTCGGAGCCTCGCACAAGCGCATCGCGGTCTGCACCGACGACCGCGATGCTGACGACCTGATGCTCTTCGGCCTTGACTGGGTGACGCGCGAGGCGATGAAGGCCGGCATGACGCCGGAGCAGGCCTGGTCTATGGGCTCACTGCATGGCGCGACGCGCTTCGGCATGGAAGGCGAAATCGGAGGCCTCGGTGGCGGCCGCCGTGCCGACCTGGTGCTGCTCGACGACGGCTTCGATCCCGTCAGCACGTGGTATGGTGGCGAGCTCGTCGTCGATGATGGCAAGATCACGCCGCTGCTCGACCAGGCCCTCTCGACCCGCTACCGCTATCCGGACGCGGCCTACTGCACAGTGAAGCTGCCGAAGCAGATCAAGCTGACGCCGGACCTGCCAACCGGCAAGGTGGTGGCGCACACCATCCGCACCGAATTGCCGGGGATCACGCTCGGCCACCAGAAGATCACGCTCGATCCGGCCAACGACTGGCAGAACCATTTCGACCGCCACGGCCTGTGCTTCGTCACCGTGGTCGAGCGCCATGGCAAGTCGGACGGCAACGTCGCCTACGGGCTGCTCAGCAATTTCACGCTGAAACGCGGCGCCGTCGCATCGTCTGTCGGCCACGACAGCCACAACATCATCATCGCCGGCCTCAACGAGGCCGACATGCAGGTGGCGCTGCGGGCGATCGAGGAAACGCAAGGCGGCGTCTGTGTCGTCGTCGACGGCAAAGTAACCGCCATGGTCGAACTGCCGATCGCCGGTCTGCTGTCCGACAAGCGCGTCACCGAGGTCGCGGAGGAGGTGAAGGTCCTCAAGCGGGAATGGCAGGCGGCCGGCTGCTGCATCCCCTATATGGGCTTCAACCTCATCCCGCTCTCGGTCATCCCCGAAATCCGCATCACCGACAAAGGTCTCGTGCTGGTGCCGGAAATGGAGATCGTCCCCGCCTTCGAGGCCGCCTGAGTGGATCCCTTCCGGCTTGGCCTGGTCTCACCGCGCATCCATTATTTCCAAATGGTCGCGCGGCTGGGCTCGGTGCGCCAGACCGCGCAGGCGCTCAACGTGGCGCCATCCTCCATCAGCCGCGTCATCAAGAGCCTGGAGGACGAACTGGGCACACCGCTCTTCGAACGCGTGCGCCAGCGACTGAAACTGACCAGCGCAGGCGAGCTTCTGCTCTACCACGCGCGTCAGAGCATCACCGAGTTGGCCCGCGCCTCGTCCGAGATCAACGATCTCAGTGGCCTCAACCGCGGCTCGTTGTCCGTGGCAGTCGTGGAGAGCGCGGCGCGCGGGCTGGTGCCGAACGCGCTGAAGGAATTCTGGAAGCGCCATCCGCGGATATCGGTCGATGTGCATGTCGCCGGGTCGCAGCGCGCCTGCGATGCGGTTGCCGACGGCGAATGCGATCTGGCGCTTGCTTTCGACGTGCGCGTGCCGCGCAACGTGCGCAAGATCGCGAGCACGCCTCTGCCGCTGGGCGTCGTCGCTCATCCGGACAGCCGCCTTGCCGGCCGCAAGCAAGTGAAGCTGTTCGATCTTGCCGGCGAACAGGTCATCGTCTCGGACAACAGCCTTGCTTTGGGCATTTCGATCGACGATGCGATCGGGCGCTCCATGATCGACATCACGCGACGGTCACGGACCAACTCGATCGGACTGATGACCGAGATGGTGCGCCTCAACCTCGGCGTGGTGCTTCGCACCAAGCTCGGCATCGAACCGGAAGTGGCTGACGGATCGCTCGTTTTCGTGCCGTTGCGCGATTCGCGCATGAACCCGCACCGGCTGATGCTGCTCGCCCGGCTGGAACGCGAAATGTCGGATGCGGCCTCCGCATTCGCCGCGCTGCTGGCCCGCATGGTCGAGGCGTTGCATGATTAGTTGTTGCATTTTGCGCATCGATAAAGAGAGTAATTTGTCCCTATCTCGAACAACTGAGCTTTGCGAGACTTCCCGGCCGAAGGGGATGTCATGAAGCAGAGTGCGGTCGACGCGGTCATTCGGGGGCTTAAGCGGGCGGGAGTGAGCATCGTCTGCTACCTGCCCGATTCGCTGTTCAAGGAGCTCTACCCGGCCCTTGATGCCGATCCGGATATTCGCACGATCCGCGTCACCAACGAGGGTGAGGGCGCGGCGATCTGTGGCGGGGTCTTCCTGTCGGGCAAGCGCGCGGCGCTGGTCATGGAAAATTCCGGCTTGCGCGCCTCGGTCGAGCCGCTGGCCCGCATGGGCCTTGGAGCCGGCATCCCGGTCATGATGCTGATGAGCTATCGCGGCGAGCTCGGCGAGAACAACTGGTGGGCAGTCCCGCATGGCATCACCATGGAGCCGGTGCTGAACGCGCTGCGCGTGCCGTACCGGATCGTCACGGAGGAGGCGAAGATCGAGCGCGCCATCCTTGACGCCTATTCCTGGTCCTATGCGTCCTATTACCATTCGGCTGTGGCGCTCGGCGGCGAGGTGGTGCGGTGAGACGCTTCGACTGCATGAAGGCGCTCGCCGCGCGGCTGAAGGATGAGCTGGTGATCCTTTCGCTCGGCGGCAGCGTCGACGAGTGGTACAACGCCGCGCCGCATATGCGCGAGGCGAGCCTGTTCCAGCAGCAACTCGGCTGCGTCACGCCGCAGGCCTTCGGGCTCGCCGCCGGCCTGCCGCACCGCCGCGTCATTTCGCTCGATACGGATGGCGGCCTGCTCTTCAACCTGGGCATTCTGGCCACGCTCGGAAACGAGCAGCCGAAGAACCTCTTCGTCGTGGTCTGGGACAATGAGTGCTACCAGTCGATCGGCGGCCCGCCGACCCATACCGCGCTGGGCCGCGTCGACCTTGCCGCGATCGCGCGCGGCGCCGGCGTCGAGAATGCCTATACGGCGCGCACGGTGGAGGAGTTCGACGCACATTGTGCAAGGGGGCTCGCCATGGAGGCACCCTATGTGGTGGTCGCCAAGGTCTCGGGAACGGTCCAGCCGGACATCAAGCGCAAACACAGCGACGGCCGCGAGGACAAGTATATCTTCGTCCGCCATGTCGAGGCGAGCGAAGGCATCGTCATCATGGGCCCGAGCGAGCACAACTGACGAGATCATGGGCACCCTCGGACCTGTCGTCCCCCGACGCGCACTGAAACGCAGCTACGATTACGTGGTGGTCGGCTCGGGTTCCGGTGGCTGTGCGGTGACGCGGCGACTGGTCGATGCCGGCGCCGACGTCCTCCTGATCGAGGCCGGCCCGACGGGTCTTGGGTTCGAAGAGATCGAGGACCCCGGCAAGTGGGTGCCGCTTGGCCGCAGCACCTATGACTGGGGCTATGATTATGCTCCGACACTGAGGGTGAATGGGCGTACCATCGGCATCCCGCGCGGGCGCCTGCTTGGCGGCTCAAGCGCCATCAACGCGATGATGTGGTATCGCGGCCATCCGCAAGATTACGATGCCTGGGAGGCTGGCGGCGCCAAGGGCTGGAGCTTCGCCGACGTGCTGCCCTATTTCCGGCGCTGCGAGGACTGGCGCGACGGTGCAAGCGAGTTTCGCGGAGCGGGCGGTCCGCTCCATATCGAGCGGCCGGCGGCGCTGCACCCGGTCGCGCAGGCGCTGATCGATGGCGCGGCCGAAATCGGCATCCCCGTAATCGACGATCCGAACGGCCCCAGCAACGAGGGGGCGGCGGCCGCGAATTTCAACATCTGCGACGGCAAGCGCTGGAGTTCGGCGACGGGCTATCTCGTGCCGATCCTGGATCACCCGATGCTGACGGTGCTGACCGGATCCGCGGCCATCAGCCTGACGGTCGAAGGCAGCCGATGCGTCGCGGTCAAGCACCTCGTCGGCGGCGAAATCTGCGAAACGCGCGCGCAAGAGAGCATCGTGCTCGCGGCCGGGGCCATCGACACGCCGCGCCTGCTGATGCTGTCGGGCATCGGCGATCCGATCGAACTGCAGCGCCTTGGCATTGCGCTCGTTCGCGCCCTGCCGGGTGTCGGCAGGAATCTTCAGGACCATCCGCTGGCGCAGGCCTGCGTCTTCCGCGCGAAACGACCGATCGGACCGATAGTGGGCAATGGCGGTGGCTCGATGGTCAACTGGAAGTCGCGGCCGGACCTGCCGCGGCCCGACCTGCATGCCTTCCCCGTCCAGGGCAACAGCGCCGAACCGGCGATCCGCGCGCGCTACGATCTATCCGGCGATGTCTTTTCCTTCGGTGCGGGCCTGATGCGCTCGAAGAGCGTCGGGCACTTGAAGTTGCTCGACGGCAAGCCCGGCGGACCGCTCGAAATCCAACCGAACTTTCTGGCGGAACCGGAAGATCTCGACGCCATGGTCACTGCGGTCGAGATGGTGATGGAGATGGCGGCTGCAAAGGCGAACGCCGGTCTCTTCAGCAACTTTGCCGCACCTGACCGCCGACTGACCCGCACCGAGACAATCGCCTTCATCCGCGAGGCGTGCACGACGTTCTTCCACACCTGCGGAACAGCCAAGATGGGCGAGGACGCGATGGCCGTCGTCGACAGCCGTCTCGCCGTGCACGGGCTGGACGGCCTGCACGTTGCCGATGCCTCGGTGATCCCAACGATCCCGACCTGCAACACCCACGCGCCCGCCACGATGATCGGCGAGCGCGCCGCCGATTTCCTGCTCGCGGCGGCAGCTTGAGGATGTCATGACCGACGGACCGCACACGGAGTACCCGCGATGACCCAAGGTCTCATCCTCGCTGCCGACACGCTGCTCACCATGGATGAAGATAACCACGTGTTGCCTGATGGCGCCGTGCTGGTCGAGGATGGTCGTATCGCCGCGGTCAGCGCACTCGCAGCATTGCGCGCTGCGTATCCGGCCGTGGCCGTGAAGAAACTCGACAATGCGGTGCTTTTGCCTGGGCTGGTCAATGCGCATGCGCATTCCGGTTTTTTGCGCGGCACGGCGGAGCACCTGCCGGTTTGGGACTGGCTGACGCTCCATATCAATCCGATGCATCGCGTGCTGCAGCCGCACGAGGCCGAGGCGGCATCGTGGCTCTGCTACGCGGAATCCGTGCTTGGCGGCACGACCACCGTCGTCGACATGTGGCGGTTCATGGAAGGCAGCGCCAGGGCGGCCGAGGCGATCGGCAACCGCCTGGTCGCCGTGCCTTACGTCGGCGAGCATCCCGACTACAACTACTTCGACACGCTCGACATGAACGAGGCGATGATCAAGGGCTGGCATCGCAAGGCGGGCGGCCGTATCAATGTGTGGGTCGGGCTGGAGCATCTGTTTTATGCCGACGAAACCGGCCAACGCCGGGCGATCGAACTCGCAAGGAAACACGACACCGGCTTCCACACGCATTGCAGCGAGGCCGAGATCGAGATCGCGGAATTTAAGCGGCGCTACGGCAAACGCCCGATGTTCGCGCTGGACGACCTTGGCTTCTTCGAAACGCCGCGCGCCATGATCGCCCACGCCGTCTGGCTCGATCGGGAAGAGATCGAGCTTATTTCCAAGCGCCGCGTTTCGGTGGCCCACAATCCTGTTTCCAACATGAAGCTGGCAAGCGGCATCGCGTTGGTGGCCGAGATGCTGAAGGCCGGCGTGCCTGTCGGGATCGGCACCGACGGCGAGAAGGAGAACAACAATTTCGATATGTTCGAAGAGATGAAGGTGACTTCGCTGCTGGGCAAGCTGAAGGACTTCGACGCCGCCGCCATGGATAGCTGGCAGGTGCTGCGCATGGCCACCATTCTCGGCGCCAGGGCGATCGGTCTCGACCACGAGATCGGCTCGATTGAAGTCGGCAAGCGCGCCGACATCATCGCGGTCCGCACCGATACGCCGCGCATGACGCCGGTCTTCCGCGACGGACCTTATTTCAACTTCCATCACAATCTTGTCCACGCCGTGCGCGGCAGCGACGTGTCTTTGACGATGGTCGATGGCGAGATCCTGGCCGAGGACGGCGCGCTGCGCACCGGCGACCTGCGCGAGATCATCGCCGAAATCCATCGCGTCGCGCCTGGCCTGTTCGCCCGGCGCGCCGCTTTCCTTGCCCAGAATTCCGGCGGCAGCCTGCAATGGACTCAATAGGACGGGCCTCGGTGATGAAGACGACGGACAGGGCGGCACTGGACGATTGGTACGCGGTGGAGACGGTCGCCGACCTGGATGGCGCGCCGAGCCATACGCGGCTGCTCGGCCAGGACATCGAACTGGTCCGTGACATCACGGGCGAAATCACGGTTCGGGAGGTCCTGGACGACGGCAACCGCGGCCCCGCGCTGCCCGTCCGGCAGCGCTACGGCTGCGTCTGGACGACGCTGGGCCTGCCCGGGAAGGAAATCTTCGAGATCGCCGAGGCATCGGAACCCGACCGCCGCTACGTGCCCTGCGGCTGGGTGACGATGCGGGCTTCGGGTTTGCGTGTCGTGGAGAACTTCCTCGACATGGCGCATTTCCCCTTCGTGCATACCGACATTCTCGGCTCGGAGCCGCACACGGAGGTGCCTGCGTACCTGAGCGAGATACGTCGCGACGTGGACGAGGTCTGGGCGACCAACTGCACGTTCTTCCAGCCGCGCATCGCCGCCACGGAAAGCTCAGGCGCGTTCGTGCATCTGACCTATCGCGTGCCGAGCCCATTCGTGGTGATGCTCTATCGCGTGTGCCCCGTGGCGCCGGACCGGCTCGACGCAATCGCGCTGTTCATCCAGCCCATCGAGGAAGACCTCTGCCGCGCCCAGCCGGTCATGTATCTCGTCGACTCGGCTTCGACGCAGACGGCGTTGCTCAACTTCGAACAGGTCATCTTCCTGCAAGACCGGCTCATCGTGGAGAACCAGCGGCCGCTGCGCCTTCCACTCGAGCCGCGGATGGAAATCCCGACCCGCGCCGACGGGTCCTCCATCGCCTACCGCCGCTGGCTGAAGGAAAAAGGCATCCGTTTCGGCACGACCGCGAGAGCCACATGACCGAGCCGGGTCTCCAGGTGCTTCGCCCGACCTCCGTTGCCGACGCGCTGTCATTGGCAGGCGAGGGCGCGTCGCAACTGGTCGCCGGGGGCACGGCGCTGCAGCTCGGCTGGGCGAAGGGCCTGCCAAAGCCGCGGCGCCTCATCGACATCGGCCGTATCGCCTGCCTGAAGGGCATCCAACCGGCCGACGACGGCTTTCGCATCGGCGCACTGACGACACTGGGTGCCTTGGAGCGTGACCGGGCGATAGGCGAGAATTTGCCTCTGCTCGCGGCCGCAGTCCGCGCCACGGCGGGACCCGCCGTCCGCAATCTCGCAACGCTGGGCGGCAACGTCGCGGGGCGCACGGGTTGCCTTCTGCCGGCCCTGCTCGCTTCCGACGCCAAGCTGGAGATCGCCTCACCGGCCGGACACGCCGTCGTGCCGCTCGCGCAATGGCTGGCTGACACGCCATCAATGGACCTCATCGAGGCGGTCATTGTTCGACCGCAACCTACCGCTCGCTGGGCCCATCGCAAAGTCGGCCTGCGCGCCGCATTCACCCCAAGCGTGGCCGGTGTCGCCGGGCTGGTCGAGACAGCGTATGATCGCATCACCGTCGCGCGGCTCGCGGCCAGCGGAGGCGGGCAAGCGGCCCGGCTCAGTCGCGCTGAAGCACTGCTTGTCGGCCGCCGCCTGCAGGAGATCGATTGGGCCGAGCTGCACGCCGCAATTCTCGGAGAGGCGCCGGCGATCGATGATGCATGGCGGTCCGACCGCTATCGGCGCAGTGTCGTGGCGAATGCGCTGGTCTTCGGGCTTGGCGGAAAGTTGTCCCAAGGAGCACATTCGCCGCGCCGGCGGACCGTGCCGTCCGGAAATCCACCTGCCGAAATTCTCGTGTCGCGATCGGAGATCGGCGCACGCTGGCACCAGCGGCCGGACGTTGCGCCGAAAATCGCAGGCAGGCTCGAATACCTGACCGACCATCGCGAGCCCGCCATGCTGGTCGGGCGCATTCGGCGTGCCGGCATTCCCCATGCAAGGATCGTTTCCATCGATACGAGCGCGGCCGAGGCGCTGCCAGGAGTCGCGGCGGTTGTCACGCACCGCGACATCGCCGGCAGCAATGCCTTCGGCATTGTCGTGCAGGATCAGCCTGCACTGTGCTTCGACAAGGTCCGCTATTTCGGCGACGCTGTTGCTGCCGTTGCCGCTGTTGACACGAAGACGGCCGAACGCGCGCTTGCTCTCGTCAGCGTCGAATACGAGCCGCTGCAAATTGTGAGCGATCCCCAACAGGCACTCGCCGCTGGAGCCGAGCCGGTCCACGCCTCAGGCAATCTACAGTGCAGCTTCGAGTTCACGCGTGGCGATGCCGCCGCGACTTTTGCCAAGGCAGCTCATATCGTCGAGGCTGTCTACGAAACGCCGAGCCAGATGCACGGCTTTATGGAGACGGAGGGCGGCTACGCTTTCGTCTGCACGGATGGTACCCTGAACGTCTTTGCCGGTGGGCAGCATGGCCGCCGCGACCGCATGCAGCTCTCGCGCATCCTCGGTATGCCGCAAGAGCGGATACGGGTGGTCACCAGCCCGACTGGCGGCGCCTTCGGCGGCAAGGACGAGCTGACCGTGCAGCCGGCCCTGGCCCTGCTGGCGCTGAAGACCGGACGCGCCGTACGGCTGCATCTCGACCGGGCGGAATCCGTCATCGCGGGTACCAAGCGCAATGCCATGCACATCCATATGCGCACCGCCTGCGACGCCGAGGGTCGTCTGCTCGCCCAACAGGTGGATGTGATCGCGGATGCCGGCGCCTACGCGTCGCTCGGTCCGGGCGTGCTTGAGACGGCGCTCGAACACGCCTGCGGGCCATATGTCGTTCCCAACGTCCTCAGCTCGGGCAGGCTCGCCTATACCAATAACGGCGTCTGCGGCGCGTTTCGTGGCTTCGGTGCCAACCAGATGGCCTTCGCGGTAGAGTGCCAGCTGGACCGGCTGGCCGAAGCCGCCGACATCGACATTATCGAGATACGGCGCCGCAATTTGCGCGAGCCTGGCACGCGAGGCCATCTCGGCCAGCAGGTCGCGCCGTCCGAACGTCTGGCCGAGATGCTACAAGCCGCCGCTGCTGACTCGATCTGGGCCAAGCCGCGTGGTCCGTCGTTCGACGGCTCTGAGACGATCGGCGTCGGGATGGCGATGAACTATCAAGGCAATGGACTAGGCACGCTGCCGCCGGACCCGGCCGGAGGCGCGTTGCGCTTGGCTCCGGATGGCATGATCGAAGCGCTCTATGGCCTGGACGAGATGGGACAAGGCCTGCTCACCTCGGTGAAGGCCGCGGTCGCCGGAGCGCTCGGCTGCGGCCGCGACGATGTCCGGCCGGTCACCGGTGATACGGCGGCGACGCCCGAATCCGGCTCCTCCACCGCCTCGCGCGGCACTCACGTGGTTTGGCGGGTCGCAGCAGTCGCCGCACCACCTTTTACGCGCGACCTCCTGGCAGCAGCGGGCCAGCTGCTTTGCCGCGAAGCCGGGACGCTGGCGCTGGCACCCGGCGGTATCGTCGAGCGACATTCCAACAGCGGGTCACTGCTCTTGAGTTTCGCCGAGCTTGCCGAGGCGTTGCCTCCCGACCGGCTGCCAGCTGCTGCCGTCAGCTTCGAGTTTCCGAAATCGGACTATCTGGAAGGCAATGCACGCCTGATCTTCGCCTTCGGCGCGACACTGGCGCGCGTTGCCGTGAGCCGCATCACTGGGCAGGTACGCGTGCTCGAGCTCCATCAGCATACCGCGGCCGGACCGATGCTCGATGCTGCCGCCTATCTTGGCCAGATCGAAGGCGGCGGCGTCCAGGGGCTGGGCTTCACCCTCACTGAGGACGCGGCTATGCGGGATGGCCGGGATCTTGCCGGCAACCTCGATTTCTACATGCTGCCAGGCATTGCCGACACGCCGGAAAGCTTCGCGACCTTCGCGTTGGAGGATCTGGACGAGGACGACCCGTTCGGCCCGCGCGGAGTTGGTGAGCTTGGCATTGGTGCCGTGACGCCAGCCGTCGTCAACGCGATTGCGGACGCCACAGGGGCTTGGCCCGAGCGCCTCCCGGTCGATCCTGAATGGGTACTCGACGCCCTGCAGAGGAGTGCAGCGTGAGTGCCGAGATCGCGATTACCTTTAACCTAAACGGCTGCCGCCAGGCGCTGGCCGTGCCCGCCGAGTTGCGCCTGATCGACCTGCTGCGCGATCATTTCGGCATGACTGCCGCCAAGATGGCTTGCGGCATCGGCCGCTGCGGCGCTTGTTCCGTGCTGATGGACGATCGCGCGGTCAATGGCTGTCTGCTCATGTCGTGGCAACTCGACGGGGCCACCATCATCACGCCGGAGGGTTTCGACGACCTTCCCGAAGCCATTGTCCTGCGCCAGGCTCTGGCGGCCGAAAACGCTTTCCAGTGCGGCTACTGCGCACCCGGCATCACTGTTGCGCTGACCGCTCTGCTGCTGGAGAATCCGGCTCCAGACGAGTCTCAGATCCGCACTGCGCTCGAAGGCAATATCTGCCGCTGTACCGGCTATCATTCCATCATCCGCGGTGCCCTCGCGGCGGTCGAGGCGTTCGCTTGCGGGGTACGGACATGACGGTCATCATTCGAAACGGTGCAGCCAGGCACGCAGGCGTCGAGGCGTTCCTGGCCAAACCCAGAATGCGGCACCTGATCGGCGGCGGCTGGTGCGACGCCAGCGATGGCGCAACCTTGCCCGCGACCGATCCTGCGAATGGCGACACGCTCGCGCTGCTGGCGCAAGGCACAGCCGATGACGCCGGGCGCGCCGTTGCTGCGGCGCGTGCTGCTTTCGAAGGCGAGAGCTGGCGCGACATGACACCGTCGGCACGCGGCAAGCTGCTATGGCGCATCGCCGACCTGATTGAACGCCATGCCGATGAGCTTGCAGAACTCGAGACGCTTGACCAAGGAAAGTCGCTGAAGACCTCGCGCTTCGCCGAGATTCCCGCCTCGGCCGAGCAGTTCCGCTATTTTGCCGGTTTTGCCACGAAAATCCTCGGCACGACCATCCCCACCTCCATCAGCTACCAACCGGTGGGCAGCAAGATTTTCGCCTACACGGTGCGAGAGCCGATCGGTGTCGTGGCTGCCATAACGCCATGGAATTCGCCGCTGCTTATGGCCTCGATGAAGCTCGCCCCGGCGCTTGCCGCCGGCTGTACGATCGTGCTCAAGCCAGCTGAGGAAACGTCGCTCACCGCGCTCAGGCTCGGCGAACTGATGATCGAAGCCGGCTTGCCGGACGGCGTCGTCAATATCGTGACCGGTCTCGGTGAAACCGTGGGCGCAGCATTGGCTGCAGATCCCGATGTCGATAAGGTCGCCTTCACCGGCTCGACGGAAGTCGGAAAGATGATCGTCTCCGCAGCGCGCGGCAATCTGAAGAAGCTGACGCTCGAGCTGGGCGGCAAGTCGCCGGCCATCATCATGCCCGATGCGGACATGGGGCTCGCAATCCCCGGAGTGGCTCGGGGGATCTTCGCCAATGCCGGCCAGGTCTGCGTCGCCGGCTCGCGTGTCTATGCGCATCGCTCGATCTACGACCGTCTGGCGGAGGGGCTGGCGGAAGAGGCGCGAAAGCTGCGTCTCGGACACGGGCTTGACCCGGATACCGACCTTGGTCCGCTGGTCAACGGAACCCAGGCTGCGCGCGTCGCCTTCTACGTCGGCGATGGTGCTTCCAGCGGCGCCGAGATCATCGCCGGCGGCCGGCGCTTCGACAACTTCTTCGAGCCGACCGTGGTTACCGGCGTGCGCCCGGACATGCGCATGATGCGCGAGGAAATCTTCGGCCCGGTCGTTGCCGTGACACCGTTCGACGATGTCGCGGAGGCGATAAGCCTTGCGAACGACTCGCCCTACGGCCTCGCCGCAAGCGTCTGGACCCGCGACCTATCCACTGCGCATCGCCTTGCCGCACGTATCCGGTCGGGCACCGTCTGGATCAATTGCCATTCCTACTTCTCGCCGGAACTGCCGAAGGGCGGCCACAAGCAATCCGGTTGGGGCTATGAGAACGGCGCACCGGGCCTGGAGAACTATCTCGAGACGAAAACGGTCTGCGCGGTGATTTAGCCGCGCCTTTTCCGCGATGTTCGCGGATCGGAGGCTGACAGCCCTTCCATCGGCGGACAAGGATTGATCGAAAATTGCTCGGATCCTCCTGAGGACCAGTTCCTTGGCGGCGCTGGTCCACATCGACGTTGCACTTGACTCGTCCATATTATCCGTAATAAATCATACATATTGCCATCGAAAAAAGGCGGCAGGTCTGGGAGGACCGATGAAAATCACGGCCATCAAGGCGCGCGTCTGCAATGCGGAAATGCGCAACTGGGTCTTCGTCCGGGTCGAAACCGACGAGCCCGGGCTGTTTGGCTGGGGTGAGGCAACGCTGGAATGGAAGACCCGAGCCGTCGTTGGGGCGCTTCAGGACCTTGAGGCCCTGCTCATCGGGCAGGATCCGCGCAACGTGGAGCAGTGCTACCAGATACTTACGCGCCACGGATTTTGGCGTCTTGGCGTCGAGGGAATGTCTGCCGTCAGCGGCATCGAGATCGCGCTCTGGGACATCCTGGGCAAGTCATTGGGCGTCCCCGTCTGGCGCCTTCTGGGCGGACAGGTTCGCGACTATCTGCGCACCTATACGCATCTCGGCCTCGGAGACATGAAGGCGGTCTATGAGACCGGATCCGCGGACGCGATCGTGGAACGCGGACGCATCGTGACGCAGGCAGGCTACGACGCTGTCAAGGTCGTCTGCATTCCCTACACCCACTACGCATCGCCTGCGAAAGCCGTTGATTCTGTCGCCAACATGGTTGGCTCACTTCGCGAGGCCATAGGTCCGGACATCGACATCATGGTCGATTTCCATGGACGCCCTGCATCCGTTAACGCTGCGATGGACTACCTCAGAGCAATCGAGCCGGCCCGCATCATGTTCGCGGAAGAACCCGTGCCGCCCGAAGATGTTGCCGGACTGGCGCATATCACGGCGCGATCGGCCGTGCCGATCGCTTCCGGCGAGCGGCTGATCGGGCGTCGCGAATTCACGCACTCGATCGCAGCCCGTGCCTTCAACATTGCCCAGCCTGATATTTGCCACACTGGCGGTCTGCTGGAGACAAAGAAGATCGCGGCCATGGCGGAAACGGCAGGCATCGGCCTTGCGCCGCACAACCCGCTCGGTCCGATCGCTGGCGTCGCTGCTCTTCACTTCGGCATATCGACGCCAAACGTCGTCATTCAGGAGGAGATGTCCGGTGCCGTCGCCTGGTACGACGACGTCGTTACCTGGCCAATTCGGCGTAAACCAGGCCGCTGGGACCTGCCCGATCTGCCGGGCCTTGGCGTCACCGTCAATGAGGACGTCATCGCGCGTCACCCCTTCAAGCAGGAAGTGCTGCATGCCCGCAATGCCGTCATGCCGGACGGCACCGTGGTCGACTGGTGAATGCAATGGCAGGCCGGCTGCAAGGAAAGATCGCAATCATCACGGGCGCCGGCCAAGGCATAGGTGCCGCCACCGCCCGGGCTTTTGCAACACATAGGGCAAAGACCGTCATTGCCGAACTGAATGCGGCAAGCGGCAAAGCGGTCGCCGACGAATTGCGTGCCGGAGGCGCCGACGTATTGTTCGTCGAGACGGATGTCACGGACACATCCGCGGTCGCGGACATGGTCGCCGGCACGATCACGGCCTATGGCGGCGTCGACATTCTGGTCAACAATGCCGGTGCCAACGTGTTCTACGAACCATTGCTGATGCCGGATGAGGAATGGGAGCGCTGCCTCAAGCTCGACCTCCAGGCCGCGTGGTTCTGCGCCAAGGCGGTTTTGCCGACGATGCTGGCGAAGGGCTCGGGGTCCATCGTCAACATAGCGAGTTGCCACGCCTTCCAGATCATTCCCCATACGTTCCCGTATCCGGTCGCCAAGCATGCACTTTTGGGCCTGACCCGTTCGCTGGCCATCGAATATGCCGCACGCGGTATCCGGGTGAACGCGATAGCCCCCGGCTATATCGAGACGCCGATCGCGGAAGCCTACTGGAACACATTCCCGAACCCCGCCGAGGAGAAGCGGCGAGCCTACGACCTCCATCCGCCCAAGCGAATTGGCCGGCCGGACGAGGTTGCAATGACGGCGGTTTTCCTCGCTTCGGACGAAGCGCCGTTCATAAATGCCGAGACGATCACCATCGATGGTGGGCGCTCGGTTCTCTACCACGACTAGCAACCACCATTGAGCTCAGGGAGGATCTTCATGAAAACCACAACAAAGGCTTTGGCGACATTTGCGGTACTGGCTGCCGGACTGATGAGTGGCACAGCAAGCGCAGACGACATCAAGATCGGCTACATCAACAAGATGGGAGACCACCCATGGTTCGTCGCCGAAGTCGGCGGCGCCAAGAAAGCGGCTGAGGCGGCAGGGGCCGCGTTCGTGTCGCAGGACGTTCAGTTCGACGCCAATTTGACGATCACGACCTTCGATACGATGGTCGGCGATGGCGTGAAAGGCATCGCCATCGTTGTCCCCGACAAGGCACTGGGACCGGTCATCGCGGAGAAAGCAAAGGCCGCAAAAATTCCCTTGGTGGCGGTGGACGACGATATCTACTACCAGGATGGCACCCAGGTCCCCTATGTCGGCATGAATGCTTACAATATCGGTGCGCGGGTGGGCGAAGAGCTTGCCAAGCTCTACAAGGCTGAAGGCTGGGCGGGCAAAGAAGTGCGCATCGCCTCGATCGAGGACCGCAAGGCCGATACCTGCATGCAGCGCAACAAGGGCGCGGAAGAAGCGTTCCTGAAGGCGGTGCCCGATTTCAAGCCGGGCAACATCGTTCGCGTCCCCTACGACAACACGATGGTCAACGCCATCGACGTGATGACCACCACACTGACGGCCAATCCCAGCGTCACGAACTGGATATTCTATTCATGCAACGATGACGGCGTGCTGGGTGGTGCGCGAGCACTGGAGAATGCTGGCTATTCCGCAGACCAGGGCATGGGGATCGGCATCGACGGGAGCCGCGCCTGCGATGCCTTCGGATCCGGAAAGCCCTCGGCGTTCCGTGGTACGATGTGGCTCAATTCGGAAAATCATGGCGCGCTGGCGGTGAAGATTCTCTTGGCCTCCATCAAGGACGGAACCAAGCTTCCCGTTCAATCCTTCACTGACCCGGAATACATCACCGCCGACAATTTTGCGTCGGACTACAAAGCCAAGCTCTGCCACTGAACCAGATATGCGTCATGCGCCGCAGTGCGCATGACGCTCTTTGGGCCGGCAGTTCGTCGACGGGCACACGGGATCGATCCTCGGGAGTGAGCTTTTGACGCAATCGGATTTCTTCTCGCTCGACAGGATATCGAAGCGCTTCGGCGTCGTGCAGGCGCTCGACAATGTCTCGATTGCCTTTCGGCCAGGAGAGGTGCTTGCCCTGGTTGGCGAGAATGGCGCCGGCAAGTCGACAATGATGCGAATTCTCGAGGGCGTGTTCGCACCGGACACCGGCACCGTGCTGCATGGCTCCACGCCGATCGTTTTCAGCGAACCGCGCGACAGCCACAGAGCCGGAATACGCGTCATCCATCAGGAGCCGGAGATCGTTCCGAACCTGACCGTGGCCGAGAACATTTTCGTCGGCGAACTGCCGCGGCTGGCAGGCGTCCTGCTCGACTGGCACAGGCTCGAGGACCAGACCGATAAGGTGCTTGCGACCTTCGGCATGCAGCAGGATATGCTGCCGCGTCAACTCTGCAGCACACTCGGTCCGGCACAGCGCCAGATGATCGAAATCATGCGCGCCATACGTGCCGGCGGCCGGCTGATCGCATTCGATGAGCCGACCTCGTCACTGACCGACGACGAAGCGCGCCGTCTGTTTTCAGTAATTCGCCGGCTGCGCGGCGAGGGCACTTCGATCGTCTACATCTCTCACAGGCTGAACGAGGTCATCGACCTTGCGGATCGCATTGTCGTGTTGCGGGACGGCCGGCTGGTCGATGATTCCCCCGCTGCCGGTGCCAGCGAGCAGACCATAGCCAAGCTCATGGTGGGCCGCGACATAGCCGATCTGTTTACGCGCGAGACGTGGCAATCGGGGCAACCGTTGCTGGAGGTGGCGGGCCTGACCACCGACCACGTCACCGATGTGAGCCTCAAGGTCCGCCGTGGCGAGGTGCTCGGCATTGCCGGCCTTATGGGTGCGGGTCGATCCGAACTGGCAAAGGCGATTGTCGGCTATGATAGGCGCCTCGACGGAACCATAACGATGAATGGTGTGCCCGTTGGCCCCAACAGTCCGCATGCAGCGATCGTGGCGGGCATCGGCTTTGCCCCGGAAGACCGCAAGCACGAGGCGCTGCTGTTGTTCCGAAGCATTCTTGATAACGCCTCGCTTTGCGTGCCCGACAGAACGTCGACCTTCGGCTTCTTCAACCGGCGCAAGGCACTGGAGATCGTCTCACCGCTTGCAGCAAAGATGTCGATCAAGGCGCCTAACCTCGACGAACAGGTTTCGAAATTATCGGGTGGCAACCAACAGAAGGTCGTTCTCGCGCGCTGGCTTGCGCGGCAGCCGATGCTTCTCATCCTCGACGAGCCGACCCGCGGCATCGACATCGGCGCCAAGGCGGAAATCTATCGCCTGATCGACGAACTCGCCGCCAGCGGCATCGGCATAATCCTGATTTCCTCGGAAATGCCGGAACTGATCGGGCTGGCCGACAGGGTGCTTGTTATGGCTGGAGGCCGGATCACGGCCGAACTTTCCCGCCCTGACATCGACGAGGCCACGATCCTGAGACATGCCATGCCTCAATCTGCAGCATCGCTTGGAGGACAAATTCAGTGAACAGCCTTGAGCTCAGGACAGCAACAACGCAAACCGGCAAAAGGCGCGCTTCCTTGCGCATCGCAGAGCGCATCGGCATTCACAACATAAGCCTTCTTGTTGCTCTCGCCATTCTCGTGCTCATTTTCGGCACCCTGAGAGGCGACGTGTTCTTCTCCAGCCGAAACCTGCTGAACATCGGTCTAGGCATTACCATCCTGGGCGTTCTGGCGATGAGCCAGACCGTGGTTATTGTCGCCGGAGGGCTCGATATTGCCGTCGGCGCAATTGTCGGTCTGACCACAGTATCGACGGCAATGGCCATCCAGGCCACCGGATCACCCGCCGCGGGCATTCTTGCCGGCCTGGTCCTGGGCGGTCTTGCCGGCCTCGTGAACGGCATCATCATCACCTATGGGCGGGTCAACGCTGTCATCGCGACTCTCGGTACGATGGCGATCTTCCGCGGCATCGCGTTCATCATGTCCGACGGGCAATCGATCGCGATTTTCAGCGAGACTTTCCGCTTCATCGGGATCGGACGAATCCTCGGCCTGCCTCTGCTGATCTGGATTCTCTTGCTGACCGCGATCGTGTTCCATCTCTTCCTTGCCCGCTCGATCGTTGGCCGCAACATCTATGCCCTGGGCGGCAATCCCGTTGTCGCACGCTTCTCCGGCATCGATATCAACCGCTACCGCGTCGGCATCTACATCATGAGTGGAGTGGCGGCCGGATTGGCCGGGATTCTGTTGGCTGCCCGTACCGGCTCCGGGCAGCCCGTATCCGGATCCCAAGGCCTGGAACTCGAGGCCATCACAGCGGCCGTTCTTGGTGGCTGCGCCTTGCAGGGCGGCAAGGGCACGATCGTCGGCGCACTGCTGGGCGTCGCCATCATTGGCGTCCTCAACAACGGAATGATACTGACGTCCGTGCCAACCTTCTATCAGTTGCTTGCCAAGGGCTCGCTGCTGATACTTGCTGTGGTAATTGCCGAGTACCACTTGAACAGGACATGACGATGGACGCGGCGATCGCTTCGACTGGCCAAGGCAAGCAGGACATTCCTGCCGCAGATGGCACCACGTCATCGCTCAAGGATCGCATCGCACGCGATCTCGGACAGCGCATCCTCGCCGGCTCCTACGCCCAGCACTCCGTCCTGCCGACGGAAGCCGAGCTTTGCGTTATCTACGGGGCGAGCCGCACCGCGCTTCGCGATGCTCTTCTGACGCTTTCGGCGAAAGGATTGATCGAGGCGCGCAAGCGGGCCGGGACGCGTGTGCGCGTGTCGAGCGAATGGAACAGGCTGGATGCACAGGTTCTGGAATGGATGCGCGATATCGAGCCCGATCTCGATTTCGTCCGAGGATTGATCGAGGCGCGGCTGGTCATTGAACCCGCTGCCGCCCAACTTGCGGCCAAGATGGCGACGTCAGGCGATCTCGCGGTCATCGAAGCGGCCTATGAAGCCATGCGCATTGCTCCGCAGGATGATCTCGCTGCGTGTCTCGATGCCGACGTCAGGTTTCATACGGCCATCCTGCGTGCCAGCCGCAACCCGGTGTTCGCCAATCTCGGCAATATGCTTGCGGCCGCCCTCAGCTTCTCCTTCCGCTTGACCACATCGGCCACCGCTAATTACCAGCAGACGCTGAGCGCGCATGGCGACGTGCTGGAGGCAATCAGGATGCGGAGGGCCGACGATGCACACGATCAGATGAAGGCGCTCATCGGGATCGCGTCGAACGACCTTCTTGCAGTGGCTCGCAAAGGCCGCCATCAACAGCCGATCGCCGCTGCCAAGGCCAGTACCGTCTGAAGCGGATGGTCGGGACGATCAAGATCAGAAGCGGAGACCTGTCTGCTGAAATCGTCCCATCGCTTGGGGCAGGTCTTGCGAGACTGGACCATGGACGCGTGCCGCTCTTCAGGCCTTGGCCGAACGGCGGGAGCAGCAACCCGTTCGACCTTGCCTGCAACCTGCTTTTGCCATGGTCAAATCGCATCTCGGGCGGCGGGTTCACATTCGACTGCAAATTCCACGAACTGCCTGCCAATGTTGCACGCGAGCCCTTTCCCATTCACGGCAATGGATTTTCGAGCGAGTGGGACGTCGACAGCGTAACGCAGGACAACGCAAAGCTGTCGCTCATCAGCAACGGGCCCGGCCCATACCGATATCGCGCCGAGGTGAGCTACGCGCTCGCCGGACAGGGGCTCGAGCTGAAACTTCGCATCGTCAATCGGGCATCGATCAGATTGCCGTACGGGCTTGGCATCCATCCATGGTTCCCGAGAACAGCGTTGACCACGCTTCACGCCGCGGCATCACAGGTTTGCCTCGAACGGCCCAACCATCTCCCTGAACGATGTGTGGATGTCAAAACCCGTCCTGATTGGAATTTCGGCGCCCCAGTCGTATTGCCGAGTGGATGGATAAACAATCTGTTTGCCGGTTGGAACGGTGTCGCTACCATATCGTGGCCGGAGCACAGTTGCAGCCTGCGGATTGAAGCTTCATCGCCGTTGAATTTCTACCTGGTCTATTCGCCATCGGACGAGAGCGACTTCTTCTGTTTTGAACCGGTCAGTCATGTTGTCGATGCTCATAATCGGGGTTCGATCGACAAATGGAATGGACTGTCGGTGCTTGGGCCCGGCGAGAGCCTGGCAGCCCGCTGCAGCTTTGCCGTCAGTTAGGCGGACCTCTGCGGCGCCCTCGAATTGGCGGATGTCGGCCTGCATGTCCGGTGACAACGAAGCCGTCTTTTCGTCCAAACGGAGCTTGGGAAGAGGGAACTCCGGCGACCGGGAACCCGTGAGCCAGTTCGACGTTTGCCGGATGTCGCTGCGCAGCTCGTCTGCTTGACGGCCCACCAAATGTGCCTGGCAGGATTGGATCAATGACGGATGTTGAACCAAAAGAATTCGTGCTCGCGGGCATCGTCATGAAGCGACTGGTGTCCGGCGAACAGACGGGAGGCTTGTTGAGTCTGTTCGAAAACAGAAGCGACGGGCGCACCAAAACGCCAATCCATGTTCATGCGAATGACGACGAGACGGTCTACGTCATCGAAGGGCACTTGACCGCAATTGTGGACGGTGTGGTCCGAACGCTCTCGCCCGGCGAGAGCATGTTTTTGAAGCGGGGCATCCCGCACCAGCTTATGAATCCCGGCAATCAGCTCGTTCGCTATATCCTGATAGACACGCCAAGTGTGTTCGAGCAGTTTCTCGCCGAAGGTGGCCATGAACGCAGCAAGGGAGAGGTGGTCGGGCCGCCAACGCCTGCCGATATCGAGCGGCTCAAAGTAGCCGCGCCGAAGTTTGGGATTACGCTCCTGCAGGACTGGCCGGCAAGAGAGTAGATGGCTTCGTGATGGCGGCTTGGACCGCCGCTAAAGCCGGCCCTTGCCCGAGGAACCGGTATTGGCTAGCCGTCGGCAATCCAATCCGAGAGGCTTCGCGAAAAACTTCGCGGCACGATGAGTTCGCACGCGGTCTCGCCGGTGCGCAGGAAGAGCACGGGCACGTGATGGAAGGATGTTTGCACGGCGCGGCCCGGAGCGGCGGTCGGCGCGTGCCAGTTGACGGTAATGCAGCCGGACAGAAGCCTTGCGATACCAGGGCCGGCCATTTTCAAACGAACACGACCTTCCCCGAGGGGCACGGAACAGCCGAGATCGGGGTCGACGACAAGGGCTGGCGCTTCTGTGCCTTCGTCGAGAGCCAGCCAAAGGCGGCGAGGTGCAACGCGGATGGTCAAAAGGCCCTTGTGGCGAACCGTCTCTCCCACCGAAGCGGGAAGTTTCGTGTTGAGCGACGCCGAGACGCTCTTTTCGAATTGTCTCAGTGTCGCGTCCCAGCCCTCGATCTGGATAAGCGGACAATCCGCCACGGACAGACTGAAATCCCGAGAAGAGGTCAAGCTAGCCATGCAGCCGTTCTCCCTGCGGATCGATGAATACCGGCGAGACAACGCGGGCGCGAACCGTTTCGGCCTTCATCGGATAGACCGCCACGACCTCGCTTCCTTCTGCCGCGACATCACCGGCAAGCAGGGCCAATCCGACATAGCGGTCGAGTTCTGGGCTAAAGGTGATCGAGGTCACCCGGCCGCGGCCATGGCCCTCGATCTTGTCGTCGGGCAGGAACAGGATCGCCCCGCCGCGGAGGCGCTTGCCGTCTTCGGCGCATTCCAGTCCGACCAGCCGCTGGCGCTCAGGCACCTGATAGGCCTGGCGGCGGCGCAGTACATCGCCGACGAAGCCGCTGCGCTTGCCGGCCATGCGGCCGAGGCCGAGATCGTCGAGCGTCGTGCGCCCATCGATCTCCGGTCCGGCGACATGGCCCTTTTCGACCCGCAGCGCGCCGAGCGCCTCGACACCGTAAGGCTTCAGGTCGAAGGGTGTGCCGGCTTCGAGCAAGCGGCTCCAGAGCTGTTCACCGGCAGTGGCGCCGACATAGACTTCGTAAGCGCGCTCGCCGGAATAACTGAGGCGCAGGATGCGGAGCCCACGGACCTGCCACTCGCTTTCGAGTAGCCCCATATGCGGAAGCGCCGCGTCGGAAACGTCGAGACCAGGAAAAGCAACACCGAGGATTGCGCGGCTGTTGGGCCCGGCAACCGACATCGCCGCCCATTCATCGCTGACCGAGGTAACGGCCACGCGCAAATCCGGCCAGGCCGTGTCGAGCAGGAATTCGAGACGCGACAGCACATCGGCGGCCTTGGCGGTCGAAGTGGTCATGAAGAACCGGTTTTCCGCTAGCCGCGTCGTGGTGCCGTCGTCGAAGACGATGCCGTCGTCGCGCAGCATGACGCCGTAGCGGGCGCGGCCTATCGCCAGTTTGGCAAAGCCGTTGGCATAGACGCGGTCGAGGAAGATTGCCGCATCCGGGCCCTGGACATCGATCTTGCCGAGCGTGGAGATGTCCATCAGCCCCGCGGCCTGACGCACGGTACGCATTTCGGCAACATAGGCCTCGTTCACGTCGCGGCCCGACTGCCGGTAGAAATAGGGCCGCATCCAGAGCCCGACCTCGAGCATCTCGGCGCCGTTCGCCATGTGCCAGTCGTGCATCGGCGTGCGGCGGATCGGCTTGAAATGATGGCCGACGGCGCGTCCGGCAAGCGCGCCGATCGCCACCGGCGTATAGGGCGGGCGGAAGGTCGTGGTGCCGGTCTCGGGAATCGTTGCGCCGCGCAGCGCTGCCATGGCGGCAAGTGCGGGAAAATTGCTGGTCTTGCCCTGATCGGTGCCCATGCCGAGCGTGGTGTAGCGCTTCAGATGCTCGACCGATTCATAGCCTTCACGATGGGCGAGCTCGATATCCCCGGTCGTCACGTCCATCTGGAAATCGACGAAGGCTTTTCCACGTCCGACCGAAGGGGCTTCGCGAAGTAGCGTCGTAGCGGTCTCGCCGAGATCGAGTTTCGATGGAGCGGGCACCGGCGCCGACTTGCCGCAGGAGGCTGCCGCTTCGATGCCGGCGCGATGGCCGTGCTCGACGGCAGCGGCGGTCGCATAAGCTCCTATCATTGCGCCGGCGCCGAACTGGCTGGCTGAAAAGACGCCCGGCACGAAGCCGTCAATGTCGTCGCGATAGACAGGTTTGACACCGAGGTGTGAGGTGAGATGCACGGTTGGCGACCAGCCGCCGGAGATGCAGACGAGGTCACAGGCGGCCGAGGATTGTCCCTCCGGTCCATTGAGCGTTACGCGCCTGACGGTATGGCCGCCGTGCAGGTCGACGATGCGCGTTGCGGCCCTCACCACCACGCCGAGCCGTGCGGCTTCCGCGGCAAGTGCTGCGGGCGGGACGGCGCGCAGATCGGCAATCGTCACCTCCGCGCCGGCTGCGGCGTAATCGAAGGCGGTGCGCCAGGCACCGTCATTGCTGGTGGCGACGATGATTTTCTTGCCCGGCAGGACGGCGAAACGGTTGAGGTAGGTCCGCGCGGCCGAGGCAAGCATGACGCCGGGCCGGTCGTTGTTCGAGAACACGATCGGCCGCTCGATGGCGCCGGTGGCGAAAACGATCGCGCGGGCGCGCAGCATGGTGACCGTTTGGCGTGTCTCGCCATTCGGCTGCGGATCGGTTGGATCGCGCTGTTCGACCAGTCCAAGCACATTGCCGTCATAGCTGCCGAAAGCGGCCGTCCGCTTCATCAGCGCGACGGTTTCGAAGCCCTCCAACTCGGCCTCGGCCTGCCTCAGCCATGCGGCCGCTGCGCTGTCGGACGGTTCCGCCAGAAGCTGGCCGCCAAGCAGAAAATCCTGCTCGATCAGCGCGACCCGCGCGCCGGCCGCGGCGGCTGCCCGCGCCGCCGACAATCCCGCCGGGCCGCCGCCGACGATGGCGACATCGGCGAAGGCATGATGAACCTCGTAGCGGTCGGGATCGGGGCCGGTGCCGGCTCTGCCCAGGCCGGCCGCCTTGCGGATGAAATGTTCGTAGAACATCCAGGCGCGGCGCGTCGGGCCCATGAAGGTCTTGTAGTAGAAGCCGGCGGACAGAAACGGCGCGAAAAGGCCGTTGACGCTTTGCACGTCGAAGCCAAGCGACGGCCAGCGGTTCTGACTCTCCACGACCATGCCATCGGCGAGTTCCAGCGTCGTCGCCGGCAGGTTCGGCTCGCGCCTGCCGGCGCTCCCGAGCGTAACCAGCGCATTCGGCTCTTCGGGCCCGGCGGAAAAAATGCCGCGCGGACGATGATATTTGAAGCTGCGCCCGACCAGAGTGACGCCATTGGCGAGCAGCGCGGAGGCGAGCGTGTCGCCGCGATACCCAATCAGCTTGCGGCCATCGAAGGTGAAATCTACCGGCACCTCGCGACTGATGCGGCCACCCGCTGGCAGGCGTTTGCGGTTCGAACTCATGCCGGTTGTTTCCTGACAGTCGATTTCCTGGCGAAGTCGACGGATGCGATCGCGTGGTTGCGGGTGTCGCGTTCGACCACCAGCCATTGCCGGCAGCCGGTCACGTGCTGCCAGAATTCACGGTGCGGGCCGGCCGGGTTTGTCCTGATATAGACGTAGCGGTACCAGGCCTCCGGATCGGCATCGTCATGGGTTGGACGCGTGACCGAGGCATCGCCGCCATAGCGGAACTCGTCATGGTCGCGCGGGCCGCAGCAGGGGCATTCGATGCGCAGCATTTTGTCCCGCCTCCTATTGCAGCCAGGCGGAAGGGCCGACGCCGGCCTCATCGAGCGTGTGGCCGGTGCGGAAACGATCGAGCCCGTAGGCCGCGATCAAGGGATGCGGCTTGCCGGTGGCGATCGTGTGGGCGAAGCACCAGCCGGAAGCCGGCGTCGCCTTGAAGCCGCCATAGCACCAGCCGCCATTGAGATAGAGGCCGTCGATCGGCGTCGGGCAGATGATCGGGCTGGCATCGGGAGTCATGTCCATGACGCCGCCCCAGTGGCGCAGCAGACGGACGCGCGAAATGCACGGCATCAAAGCAATCGCCGCCTCCGCCACCTCGCGCACGACGCCGAGATTGCCGCGCTGGGCGTATGAATTGTAGCCGTCGAGATTGCCGCCGAAGACCAGTCCGCCCTTGTCGGACTGGCTGACGTAGAAATGATCGGCGCCGTAAGCGACGACGTGATCTACCAACGGCTTCAGCGGTTCGGTGACAAAAGCTTGCAGCACATGGCTTTCGATCGGCAGTTCAAGGCCGGCCCTGGCACCGAGCACGGACGTGTGGCCAGCGACCGCGAGGCCGACCTTGCCGGCGCCGATCCGGCCTTTCGTCGTTTCGACGCCGAGGATCCTGTCGCCGTCGCGGAGGAAGCCTGTCACTTCGCAGTTCTGGATGATGTCGACGCCATGGCCGTCGGCGGCGCGCGCATAGCCCCAGGCGACGGCGTCGTGGCGCGCCGTGCCCGCCCGGCCCTGGAAGATGGCACCATGGATCGGAAAGCGGGCGGTGTCGGAAAAATCGAGATAGGGCACGAGACGGCGCACCTCGTCGCGGTCGAGGATATCGGCATCAATGCCATTCAGCCACATGACATTGGCGCGGTGGCTGAAGCCGTCGAGCTGATCGGCCGAATGCGCTGTGACGAGCTGGCCGCGCTGCGAGAACATGACGTTGAAGTTCAGCGCCCGCGACATGCCCTCCCAGAGCTTCATCGAGAATTCGTAGAACTGGGTGTTGCCGTCGAGCAGGTAGTTGGAGCGGATGACGGTGGTGTTGCGGCCGACATTGCCGCCGCCGACATAGCCCTTTTCGAGTACGGCGACGTTACGGATGCCGTGGTTCTCGGCGAGGTAGAAGGCGGTGGCGAGGCCGTGTCCGCCGCCGCCGATGACGATCACATCATAGGACGGTTTTGGCTCCGCCGCACGCCAGGCGCGCTGCCAATTCTTCTGGCCGGCGAGCGCGTTGCGGAAAATCGAGAGTGCCGAGTAGCGCGCCATGCGTGCGGGCCTATCGAACGATCGGGCCGGCCGGCGTGCGGGTGAGCACTTCGGCGCCCGCGTCGGTCAAAAGCACCGTGTTGGAGACGAAGTCATTGCCGCGACCCGTTCCCATCAGCCATGACAGGATGTGGAAGCTCATCCCCGTTTCGATCTCGAGGTCGGAATCGTGTCGCAAGCCGGTCACCGAATTGCCGCCGGTCCATGACGGCGGCTGGCCGGCGCCGACAAGGTAGCCGCAGTGATGGCGGCGATAGTGGGAAAGGCCGGCCTCATCGGCGACAGCCTGCCAGGCGGCGTAAACATCGCGCGCCTTGGCGCCCGGCCGCAGCGCCTCGACGACCGCGTTGAAGGCCTTGGCGGTCACCTCCGCCATTGCGGCGTCTTCATCGCTGATGTGGCCGATGCGAACGAGCCGGCCGAGCGGGGCATGGTAGCGCGAGATGCACCCGGACAGTTCGACAAAGACCGGCTCGCCCTTGCGGTAGATTCCGTCGCCCCAGGTCGTGTGCTCTTCACCCAGGCGCGCGGCCGGGCGGATGAACGGTCCGAAGCCCGGCGCATGACCGCCGGCGCGGATCATTGCCGCAACACATTGGGCGGCGACCTCCTGTTCGGAAGTGCCATCGGAGATCGCGGCGATCGCGGCACCGGCGGCGGCGTCCGTCACCTTTGCGGCACGCCGCATCAGCGCCTGTTCTTCGGCGCTCTTCACCCGCCGCATCTTGTCGATCAGACCGGAGACATCGCTCCACGTTGCATCGGCTTGCGTCTGGAGCGCCACGGCAAGTCCATGGCTAAGGCCGGCCGTCCAGCATTCGAGGCCGATCCGCTTGCCCGACAGGCCGAGCTCCGCAAGCATCCGCGCGGCAAGGTCGGCCGCCGTTTCGCTGTCAGAGTGGCCACGGAATTCCGCTGCCTTCACCTGCTTCTCGATCGTCACCTTCTCCATCGAGCGGGTGACCAGAACAGGTTTTCCCCGGAGCGGAACGATCAGCAGGTGAGGGGCAAAATACCCCCAGTGATCAAGCCCGGTGAGATAGAAGACGTTCTCCGGCGAGGCGAAGACCGCCGCGTCGAGCTCGCGCTCGGCCAGTGCAATACGGACCTTGGCAAGGCGGCCGGCGATTTCGGCTTCGGAAAACGGATTGCGGTCCATCGGGTGTCCTCGTGCTTGTTGCCGGCTTGCTGGCGCGCATGGTCTTTTCGGCAGCCGGTTTCCTGGCCGCCATGTCAGTCGATGACGATGAGTTCGCGCGCCACGTCGCAGAGGCGTTCGCCGCCGCGTTCCGTGACGACGAACGATTCCGAGATGGCGATGCCGAAATCGTCGAGCCAGACGCCGGCCATGAAATGGAAGCACATCCCGGACTGCATCTCGGTAGTATCGCCGGGACGAAGGCTTGCGGTGCGTTCACCCCAATCGGGCGGGTAGGCGAGCCCGACCGGATAGCCGACCCGGCTTTCCTTCTTCAGCCCGTTCCGTCGCAGGACTGCCTGCCAGGCGGCTTCCACCTGTTCGGCGGTGTAGCCGGGGCGCGCCTTCTCGAGGCCGGCGTCGACACCCTCGACGATTGCCTTGGCCATGTCGAGGATGGCTAGCGGCGGCTTGCCGAAATGTATGGTCCGCGTCAGCGCCGCGTGATAGCGGCGCCTCACGCCGGCAATCTCCAGAATGGCGGGGCCGCTGTCCGGCAGCGGCGCGTCGGACCACGTCAGATGCGGCGTGCTGGTGCCCTCGCCAACGGGCATAAGCGGACAGATCGCGGCATAGTCGCCGCCCGCTCCGGGCACCCCCGTGATCTGCGCGTGATAGATTTCCGCAATGACATGGTTCTGAGGCACACCGGGCCGCATTTTCCCGATGGCGCGGTTCATGGCATGCGTGCAGATCGCACCCGCCTCGCGGATCAGCACCAGCTCGGCTTCGGATTTGACCAGCCGCGCCCAGTTAACGAGATCGTGGTTGTTGGCGAAATGCGCGTCGGGCAGCCCCTCGACAAGATGGGCGTGGCAGCGCGCAGTGTAATAATGCGCGTCCATCTCGACGCCGATACGGGCCTTTCCCCAGCCGCGCGACCGGATCAGTTGGGCGAGTTCGTCATAAGGGTGTTCGACGGGCTGCTGCACCAGCCGTTCCGAGAACGGCACGATGTTTGTCTCGGGCAGGCCGGTGGTCAGGCGTGCGCTCTTGGCATCCTGCGCTCTGCCGAACCAGATCGGCCGGTCCTCCTCCAGATGGACGAGCACGCACTGCGGAACGTAGAACGACCATCCGTCATAGCCGGTCAGCCAGCACATGTTGGCTGGATCCTGACAGACGATGAGATCGAAGCCGGCTTTTTGCATGCGTGTCTTCACGCCGGCGAGGCGCTGCCGATACTCCGCTTGCGTGAATGTCCCGAAGCCGTTCGCGGTCGCCACCGAAATCCTGCCTTCCAGGTACGCCGTTTGCCTTTTGTAAGTGGCAACTAGGCCAAATTGTGCACAACTCGACGTCAATTTGCCGGCTAACGGCGAATTATCGCCGAATTTCCATGGTTTCTATATCTCTGCTTGCGAAATGTCTAGGGCAGTTGTATACGTCTGATCAAGCAGGCGTCGACCTCGAAGAAGGCCGCGCCCTGGGAACCATCCACAGTTGTCCAATGGGAGAAAAGCATGTTCAATTCATCGATATCGCGCCGCATGGTCGTGAAAGCGGCTGCCTGCATCGCGCTCGCCGCGACGTCATTGACCTCGCTGTCCGCTCACGCGGAAACCACCCTCGAACGGGCCAAGAAGGACGGCTACATCCGCGTCGGTTTCGCCAACGAGGCGCCGTTCGGTTACGCCACGCCAGACGGCAAGCTGACCGGCGAGGCGCCGGAAGTCGCCAAGGCGGTGCTCGCCAAGATGGGCATACCGCAGGTCGACGGTGTTTTGACCGAATTCGGCTCGCTCATTCCAGGTCTCAAGGCCGGCCGCTTCGACATCATCGCCGCCGGCATGTTCATCACCCCGAAGCGCTGCGCCGAGATCAACTACTCCGAGCCGTCCTACGGCATCGGCGAGGCTATGCTGGTGGCAAAAGGCAATCCGAAAGGCATCAAGGATTTTTCCAGCATCAAGGACAATCCGGATCTCAAGCTTGCCGTGATGGCCGGCGCAGTCGAAGGCGGCTTCGCCAAGGAAGCGGGCGTTGCCGATGGGCAGATCGTCTCCTTGCCCGACCAGTCCAGCCTGGTCGCCGCCGTCCAGTCGGGCCGCGCCGATGCTGCCGCGCTTACCGCCCTTTCGATCGCCGACATGGCCAAGAAGGCCGACGGTGTCGAATCGACCAAGCCCTTCGGCGAGGTCGCCGGCAAGTCGGTGAAAGGCCATGGCGGCTTCGGCTTCCGCAAGGAAGACACCGACCTGCAGCAGGCTTTCAACGCCGAGCTGAAGAAGTTCATCGGTTCGCCGGAGCATATCGCGCTGGTCGAGCCACTCGGCTTCGGCAAGGATTATCTGCCCAACAAGACCACCGCAGAGCTCTGCGCTGGCAAATAGGTTCCCAACTGCTGGCGGCGCGAAAGCGCCGCCCTTTTTTCCCGGGGGAATCGCATGGGAATCCGTACGCTCATTGCCATGCTGGTCATCGCGCTGGTCGTGATCGGCGCGTTGGCAACACAGGAAAGCTATAGAGTGTTCATGCCGGGGCTGCTGCAAGGCGCGGTCCTGACGGTCGAGATCGCCGTCCTCGGCAGCCTGCTGGCAATTATCATGGGCGTGCTTGCGGCACTTGCAAGGATGTATGGCCCGACGCCGCTCAGATGGCTGGCCACGGTTTACGTCGAGATCTTCCGCGGAACGTCGGCACTGGTACAATTGTTCTGGCTGTTTTTCGTGCTCCCGCAATTCGGCGTCACGATCAACGCGTTCGTGGTGGCAGTGCTGGCGCTTGGCCTGAATGTCGGCGCCTACGGATCGGAGTGCGTGCGCGGCGCGATCCAGTCCGTCGCCCGCGGGCAGTGGGAAGCGTGTACGGCATTGAACATGAGCCGCCCACAGATGTTGCGCCGGATCATCCTGCCGCAGGCCTTTGTCGCGATGATCCCACCCTGGGGTAATCTGTTCATCGAGCTTCTGAAATCGACGGCGCTGGTCTCGCTGATCACGCTTTCGGATCTCGCCTTCAAGGCGCAGCAAATGAACCAGAACACGTTCAAGACCATTCCGATCTTCACCCTCGTTCTTTTGATGTACCTGGCAATGTCGCTGGTTGTGACCATCGGCATGCGGCTTCTCGAAAGGCGAGCGTCGCTCGGACTGGCGCGGGGGAAGGCGGCATGATCTGGGATTGGGGATTTGCCCTGGAAATCCTGCCGGTGCTTGCCCGCGCCGCCGTCATTTCCATCGAAGCGACGCTGATCGGCTTTGCGCTTGCCGCCTCGCTCGGCCTGGTGCTGGCCGTTGTCCGCATCGCCGTGCCATGGACCAGCTGGACGATTTCGGTGCTGGTCGAGCTGATCCGCTCGACCCCGCTGCTCATCCAGATATTCTTTCTCTATTTCGTCTTTCCGAAATTCGGCGTCGTGCTCGACGCTTTCACCGCCGGGGTGCTGGCCATCGGCATCCACTACGCCGCCTATTGCTCCGAGGTCTATCGCGCCGGTTTCGACAACATCCATCGCGGCCAGTGGGAAGCTTCGATCGCGCTCAATCTCTCGTCCTGGACGACGTTCCGCGACATCATCATTCCGCAGGCGATCCCGCCGATCGTTCCGGCGCTCGGCAATTATCTGGTAGCCTTGTTCAAAGAAACGCCGTTGCTTTCCGCAATCGCCGTGATGGAACTGATGCAGACCGCAAAGATCATCGGCTCCGAAACGTTCCGCTACACCGAGCCGATCACGCTGGTCGGCCTGTTTTTCCTTGCCATGAGCCTGGTTTCGGCGGCGCTCATCCGCTCCCTCGAAGGGCTGCTCAACCGGAGGACCACGCGATGACTGAACAACCGATGGTCCGCTTCGACAATGTATCGAAACGCTACGGCACGTTAACCGTTCTCGACGGGCTCAATCTCGAAATAGCGCGCGGCGAAAAAGTCTCCGTCATCGGTCCGTCGGGTTCGGGCAAGACGACGGTGCTGCGCATGCTGATGACGCTGGAGACGATCAATGACGGCGTCATCTGGGTCGAAGGCGAGCCGCTGACCCATATGGAGAGGAACGGCAAGCTTGTTCCCGCCGATCTCGCCCACATCCGCAAGATCCGCGCCAAGATCGGCATGGTGTTCCAGTCGTTCAACCTGTTTCCGCATATGACGGCGATGCAGAACTGCATCGAGGCGCCGATAACGGTGCTCGGCATGAAGCGGGCGGACGCCGAGGCACGAGCGGCCGAGCTGCTGGAGCTGGTCGGTCTGGCCCAGAAGAAGGACCACTATCCGTCACAGCTTTCCGGCGGCCAGCAGCAGCGCGTCGCCATCGCCAGGGCGCTGGCAATGCGGCCCAAGATCATGCTGTTCGACGAGGTGACGTCGGCGCTCGACCCGGAGCTTGTCGGCGAAGTGCTGCAGGTGATAAGGCAAATCGGGCGCGAGCATGATCTCACCATGCTGATGGTCACCCATCAGATGGGCTTCGCCAAGGAGTTTTCCGACCGCGTTTGTTTCTTCTATCAAGGCAAGATCTGCGAGCAGGGACCGCCAAGCGAACTGTTTGGTGCTCCCAAGAACGAGCGGACACGGCAATTCCTGCACGCTGTCCTGGAGGCTGGGTGACGATCGAGACAGAGGCCAAGCCGCCCACGACGGTGACCGCCGCGCCGCCGCGCCCGCTCTCCGCGCGGGAGCGGTTCGAGCGCATCTACCGGATATTGCGCGACCGCATCTGCCTGCTCGATTATGCGCCGGGAAGCCACCTGTCCGAGGAAGAACTTGCCCAGGAATTCGAGATCAGCCGCACGCCGGTCCGGCGCGTCCTGGCGCGCCTTGAATCCGAGGGTCTGGTTCAATCCGTCCACGGCGTCGGCACGATCGTCACCGACGTCGACATCGAGGAATTGCAGCAGGTCTATCATCTGCGCCTGGAACTGGCGCTCCTCGTCGGCAAGCTTTCGCCGATTCCGCGCACGGCGGACGATCTTGACCGGATACGGGCGCTCATCGCGCGCTGCGATGCCGATATACTCAATCCCGACCAGCGCGCTTTCCTGCGCCTCAACATGGATTTTTTCTACGAGCTCACGGCGATGACCGGCAACCAGCCACTGCGCGAGATCAGCGAGCGCCTGTATTTTCAGGTCGCGCGCGTCGTCCTGAAGCTGATGCCGCAATTGGGCCTTGTCGAGGAATTCACCGCATTCCGCCGCGAAATGGAAGAGGTCCTTGCCGCCGCCGAAATCGGCGACTGGGAGTCCATCGGGCACATAAGGCGGGCGCATATCTCAATGAGCTTCCGCCGCATGATGCGCCATGCAGGCGTGGCGAATCTGGATAGAGCTACATAATCAGCCCCCGTAAGATTGTGCTGGTGGCCTGCCGTCGAACTGGCTTCGTTTGCCAGGGAAAGCAGGCCGCCCGCCCCGATGCCGATAGAATTTGCCAGCACCGGGAATGACCGGAACGGCCCGATCCTACAGGGCCATACCTGCCCTCAGAGAGCGTCCTCATTCGGTATGTAGGCGGGGTTCCAGACGACCTCCCACAGGTGTCCGTTCGGATCGCGGAAGTATCCGGCATATCCGCCAAAGAACGTGTCCCGGGCAGGCTTGATGATCTCGGCTCCGGCGCGAGCGGCCTCATCCATCACTTGATCGACTTCTTCGCGGCGCACAACGTTGTGTCCGACTGTGAACGAGGTCGAGCTGATCGGCGCCTTGGGCAGGCCAGTGTCGTAGGCGAGGTCGTCCTGCGCCCAGATCGCGAGCTTCAACCCGCCGGACAGCGTGAAGAACGCGACGGCGCCATGCTCGAACTCGCGGCCGATGATCCCTTCCGTCGGCAAGCCGAGACCGTCGCGGTAGAACGCCAGAGAACTCTCGAGGTTGGCGACAGCGATAGTCAAAACCGAAATGCGCGGTTTCATGGCGATCTCCTCTGGTTGTCGGAGACACCAGGATAAAGTCGGGCGACAGTGACGAATTGAACAAAACGGCCAATGAAGAGCGCGACGTGGTTTCACCCGTTCTGCAGCAGGTGATGAATCTGTCGCGGGGTGCTTCCCGTCAGGCGGCGGCTCTCGCGGACAAGATGCGCCTGATCGGAATAGCCTGCCTCGGCCGCCAGCATGGCGGTGGAGCTGTTGGAGTGGCTCGAAAGCCGCAGAAAGCGCTGGTAGCGGAGGATACGGTCAAGCGTCTTGGGGCCATAGCCGAAGCTCTCGTCGAAGCGCCGGCGCAACGTCCTTTCGCTCATCTCGAGCGCGCGCGTCAACCAAGGGACGAGCGGCATTGTCCGATATCGCGGTCCTGGCCGGGCGGGTTGAGGAGGGTCTTGAGCACATTCGCAAGGCGTTCCGGCTGAATCCGTTGCCGACAAATTGGTATTATCTGGCGCTCGGCTAGGCGCAATATGCAGCCGGCGAATACGAAGCCGCTGTCGAGACACCGCGCCGGGACGAGACTTATCGTACAAGCTCACGCCGTTTTCCGGCGGCAAGCCTCGCCCAACTCGGGCGGCTCGATGAGGCCCCTCAGTTGATGCTTGATAACCATTTATAGATCGCGGACTGCTTACGGTGACGTTTGGGTTTCTGGTGACATACGGCGAAGTGCCTCTTTCGCCCCTTGGTGACCTTGTGCGGCTGAGCGCTTTAGCCAATCCATCGCAAGCACCGGATCGCTGTTAACGCCGACACTCTTTAAATACATCAAACCTATATTATATTGTGCTTTCGCGTTATTTTGCTTTGCGGCCTTATTATACCAAAGGAACGCAAGGTATGTATTTTTATCGACATCTGTACCACTGAGATAAATCGAGCCTAAATTAACCTGAGCGTCGACGTTCCCCTGTTCTGCGGCTTTCGTGAACCAAAAAATAGCCTCATTAATGCTTTTTGGCACACCTTTACCAATGAGGTACACGTATCCGAGGTATTGCTGAGCTTCAGGTATTCCTTGTGTCGCTGCACTGCGCCAAAGTTCAGCCGCCTTTTCGTCATCTAGCTGAACTCCTTCACCCCAAGAATACAGAAGGCCGAGACTGACCTGTGCTACGGCCATATTTTGCTTCGCCGCCTTCGTCCACCATTCCGCAGCTTTGGCGTAATCCAACGAGACTCCAAGTCCCCTTGAATAGAGGAACCCCAAGTTGAACTCAGCGATGGCGTCACCGTTTTCAGCAAGCTCTTCCCATTCCTTATATGCAACTTGGTAATTACCCGCCTTGAAAGCAGCCTCCGCCTCAAGAGCACCCCCTTGCGACGCAGTAGGAGAAAACAGAGCAATGGCGAAAAGCAGCCCCAAAAGCCACAGAGATACGACAAACCGCGTTGACTTCATCATCTTGCCTCCGCTTGGCGACGCATCTCGCGACCCATGAGTTTGGCCGCCTGAACTCGGCGCGAATGACGACAGCCGTGATTTAAACATTGCCGCTTACCGCTCATGGAACGCCCCATCAGTCATCTCCATCAGTGGATCGAGGAGGAATTCTAGCACGCGCCGGTCGCCAGTCTTCACTTCCGCCGTCACGGACATGCCTGGTGTAAGTATCACGTCCTCGCCTTCGACCCGAATCGACCTCTCATTCAGCGCGATTCTCACCGGGAACACCAGCGGCCCGGCGGCATCGCGCGTGGCGTCTTGTATCGCGCTTGGCGCCTGCTGCACTTGACCAGCCGGTATCGCGTCATTGGACACCCTCAGAACCTTGCCATGCAGTGTACCGTAGCGAGTAAAGGGGAAGCCTCGAGCTTGACGCGCACCTCCTGCCCTTCATGCACAAAACCGTTGTCGCGGTTGAGCAGCATCGCCTCGATCTCGAGCGCCGTGCCATCCGGCACGATGACCATCAGCTTTTGTCCGGTCTGCACCACTTCGCCTAGCGTATTCACCTCCAGCTGCTGCACGCGGCCGGCGACCAGCGATTTGAGCAGGCCGGAGCGCTCGAACAGCTCGGCCTAGCCAGATCCTGTTGCAAGACCCCGATCGAGCGGTCGACCTCGATCAGTTCCGTGGCGACCTTGTCGAGATAGGCCTCGCGGCGCGCGTTTCTGTGTGCCAAGCGTCCTTATCGTCGCTTCGCGTTCAGCGATATGGTCCTCGTCAGACATCGCTGCCATCAGCTGGTCCTGCTCGCGCCGGCGCCGTCGCACCGTTCGTGCGACCTATTCCTCAAAGCGACCCGTGGCGTCACGATCGCGCTCGTACCGTCTGGTGAGCGGAAACGGCGGCAACCAGGACTCGCGTCGGATGATCCAGCTTTCGTAGGTTGGCATCAGTTGGTCAGGCGCATCCAGGGACCCCAGGTTTACTTCGATTTCGTCTGCGGTGCGTCCGAAAACGGAGGAGCCGCAGCGGGGACAGAAAAACCGCCCGGCGTAGTCGCGTGTTTCGCCGTCGATCGTCACCGCATCCTCAGGAAAAATCGCGGAAGCGTGAAAAAGGGCGCCATGATGCTTGCGGCAGTCGAGACAGTGACAAAGGCCGACCCGGTATGGGCGCCCTGACGCGACAATTCGGACGTTGCCGCACAGGCAACCGCCGGTGAATCGGTCCATGCTGCGTCTCCTCCAATATCAAGCGGCCGGAATGGTTACAACGACCGGCACTGTTGTTGCAATCGCCGCGCCGCGGGCGGGGACACGTCGTTCTTCCGTGGCGATGACATTGCAGCCGCCTCTCTATGTCTTGCGCGAGCTTGCCGCCGAAAATAGCCTTTGGTTTGTCATGTGGAACGAAACGGCGCGTTCCATTGAGCCGCCAACTCGGCGGCCGAGGCGATCTTGACGCCGCAGTCGGCGAGTATGCGTGCGACGGTCGCTACCAGTTCGGCGTTGGACGAGGCTATGCTGCCGTCCGGAAGGAAAAGATTGTTTTCGAAGCCGACCCGGACATGGCCGCCAAGCAACGCGGCCGCGGTCACGCACGCCGCTTCGTTGCGGCCGAAGGCGCAGACGCTCCAATGGTCGAAGCGCGGCATGTTCGCCGCGAGGAATGGCAGGAGATCGGCAGGAACGGACGCCTGTCCCGGCGTGTATCGGCCCAGCACGTAGAGAACCGGTATGCTTGCCCAGGGGATCAGTCCGCGCTGCTGCATGTGCGAAAGCCTGACGGCCTCCTCGGGCGAATAGAGGATGATCTGCGGCGCAACCCCCTCGGTGTGCAGCCAGGCCATGAAGCGCACAAAGGCGGGTTCCGATCCGGCATCAGGAACGATTTCGCGAAGCGCCAGCGAGACAGCTTGCGGCTTCACATCTTGTACGACGGCCATCTGTTGGGCCGGCGAATAGATACCGAGCGCTTCGGAGGTGATCTGAATTATCAAGCGGTCGCCGGCAGCACCGCGGATGGCGGCGATCGTCTGGCGGTAGGCGTCGGCGTCGAGCAGATGATTGCCGCTTCTGTCGCGGACATGGACGTGGATCATAGCCGCACCGGCATCGGCGCATTCCGCGGCCGTCCTCGCAAGTTCGGCTGGTGTCAGCGGAATCGCCGAATAGTCGGCCTTGCTGCGACGCCCCCCGTTCGGGGCGACGGCTATGGCGATGCGGTCGAGACCATGGGCCGGCTTCATGGGGATGTTCTGTGAGTGACAGGATTCATATGAATCAATCTTTGATCACACTGAAACAGACGTTGCAATCGCTGGTCTGGCGAGCTAGCAATATCCATGGACCAGGGAGAGCTTGCTGGACAGATCGTCACTGCCTTCGATGGCATGTCGGCGCAGCTTCGGTCCGCTGCGCGCTATGTCCTTGATAAGCCGTATGATGTCGCGCTGTTGTCCATGCGCGAGCAGGCCCGGCACGCAGGAGTGCAGCCGGCGACGATGACGCGGCTGGCCCAGCATCTCGGCCTTGATGGCTACGAGGCGGTACGCGATATCTACGCCGCCGCGATCCGGGACGGCGAAATCGGTTTCGCCGGCAAGGCGGGCCTTCAGGTGGCCAGCCAAAAGCTCAAGGGCGACCACGCGCTGGCGGCCGATATTCTGGATTCGATTTCCAGCCAGCTTGCCCATCTCGCCGAAAGCAGGTCGATCGACCGTCTGGTCGAGACGGCCAGGGCGCTGAGTGCGGCAAGGCGCGTCTATTGCCTCGGCCTGCGCTCGAGCCACGCAGTCGCCTGGCATCTGCATTACATCCTGTCGCTGATCGGCGAGAAGTCGGTGCTGCTGCACGGCATCGGCGGAACCGATGGCGACGCTCTGGCCCATGCGACCAAGGACGACGTGCTGATCGCCGCCAGCGTCCTGCCCTACACGCGCTTCACCATCGAGCTTGTCGAGTACGCTGCCGGCCGCGGCGTACCGGTCATTGCGATCACCGACAGCGGGGTAGCGCCCTTGGCGCTGCTTGCCGATCACCTAGTCGTCGTGCCGACCGGCAGCCCGTCCTTTTTCCACACCATGACGCCAGCTTTCATCGTTGCTGAGATCCTCGGTGCTCTTGTCGCAGGACAGGCAGGCGAGGGCGCCGTTGAATCGCTGCGACGCTTCGATGAGCAGGGCGCCGCCCTCAAGACCCACCTGAACCAGCGTGCGCCGAAGAAAATGCCCCTGAGGGACCGTCGATGACACACATTCTTCATCGAACCATCCACTCGACGCTGCCGGTCGCCGCTCGCGGCCAAGGCATCGAACTGTTCGATGCCGAGGGCAAGTCCTATATCGATGCGTCGGGCGGCGCCGCGGTGTCCTGTCTCGGCCACGGCCATCCCGACGTGATCGCTGCACTGCACACCCAGCTTGACCGCATCGCCTACGCCCACACCAGCTTCTTCACCACCGAGGTGGCGGAGCGCTTGGCGGATCGGCTGGTCGAGGACGCGCCGAAAGGCTTGGACCACGTCTATCTGGTCAGCGGCGGCTCGGAGGCGGTCGAGGCCGCGCTCAAGATGGCCAGGCAATATTTTGTCGAGAAAGGCGAGCCGCAACGGCGCCATCTCATCGCACGCCGGCAGAGCTATCACGGCAATACGCTCGGCGCTCTCGCCACCGGCGGCAATGAATGGCGGCGCGCCCAGTTCAGGCCGTTGCTGATCGAGACCCACCATATCGACCCCTGTTACGCCTATCGCTATCAAAAGCATGGCGAAAGCGACGAAGCCTATGCGGCGCGCGCCGCCCAGCAGCTCGAAGACAAGATCCTTGAACTCGGCCCGGACGAGGTCATCGCCTTTGTCGCCGAGCCGGTGGTGGGTGCGACGCTCGGCGCGGTGCCGCCGGTCGCGGATTACTTCAAGCACATTCGCGCGATTTGCGACCGCTACGGCGTGCTGCTCATTCTCGACGAGGTGATGTGCGGCATGGGCCGTACCGGCACGCTGCATGCGTGCGAGCAGGACGGCATCGCTCCCGACCTGCTGACCATCGCCAAGGGACTCGGCGGTGGCTACCAGCCGATTGGCGCGGTGCTGCTCGGCCGGCATATCTTCGATGCCTTTGCCCAAGGCTCGGGCTTCTTCCAGCATGGGCATACCTATATGGGCCATCCAATGGCAGCGGCGGCGGGCCTTGCCGTGCAGGAGGTCATCCGGCGCGACCGTCTGCTCGACAATGTCGGCGCAATGGGCGCGCAGCTGGACGAACGCCTGCATCAACGCTTCGATAACCACCATCATGTCGGCGACATTCGCGGGCGGGGTCTATTCAGGGGAATCGAGCTGGTGGTTGATCGCGCCAGCAAGGAACCATTCGACCAGAGGCTTGAACTCAACGCCCGCATCAAGCGCGAAGCAATGGCCCGCGGCCTGATGATTTATCCGATGGCCGGGACGATTGATGGTGTGCGGGGCGTTCATGTGCTTGTGGCGCCGCCATTCATCATTTCCAAACGGGATATCGATCGGATCGTCGAACGGCTCGGTGAGGCGATCGACGCTGCGATTGCTTCAGCGGCCTGACCCGCACGACGCTGACCGCCTCAACCAGTTCCAACGCGTCATCGGCGATGGGCCGGGACACCCACCAGAGAGGTAGCAACCATGTACAGTTCAATGAGAACCCTGATCGGCGCGGCGGCCTGCATGCTGCTGGCGCTGCCATCCGTCGGAGCCGAGCAGCGCTTCGTCACGGTCGGCACCGGCGGGGTCACCGGCGTCTACTACGCCGTCGGCGGCGCCATTTGCCGACTGATGAACAAGGACCGGCAGAAAACCGGCATCCGATGCTCCACGGAGTCGACCGGCGGTTCGGTCTTCAACGTCAACTCCATCCAGACCGGCGACCTCGATTTCGGCTTGACCCAATCGGACGTCCAGTACCAGGCCTATGAGGGGACCGGAAATTTCGACGGCAAGCCGTTCAAGGATCTGCGGGCCGTGTTCTCTGTCCATCCCGAGCCGTTTACCGTGCTGGCGCGGCCAGACGCCGGCGTCACCAAATTCGAGGACTTCAAAGGCAAACGCTTCAACGTCGGCAATCCCGGGTCAGGCACCCGCTCGTCCATGGAGGAGTTGCTCAAGCAGATGGGCTGGACGCTCGGCGATTTCTCGCTTGCCGCGGAGCTGAAGGCGGACGAGCAGGGCAGCGCGCTGTGCGACAACAAGATCGACGGTTTCTTCTACGGCGTTGGCCATCCTTCCGCCGCGATCCAGGATCCGACCACGGCCTGTGGCGCCAAACTCATCCCGCTGACCGGTCCGGCAGTGGACGCGCTGTTGGCAGCTCATCCGTACTATTCAGTCGCCACCATCAAGGGCGGCATGTACGCCAACAATCCGGACGACGTGACGACATTCGGCGTCCGCGCGACAGTGGTGACGAATGCCAGCACGCCCGATGAGGTGGTCTACGAACTGGTGAAGTCGGTCTTCGAAAATTTCGACGACTTCAAGAAACTGCATCCGGCTTTCGCCAATCTCGATCCCAAGGAGATGATCAAGACCGGTCTGTCGGCGCCAATGCATCCGGGCGCGGAGCGCTATTACAAGGAGAAGGGCTGGCTCTGAGGCCTTCAATGCGAGGCGCCACAGGCGCCTCGCATCGCAAATAATTGTGGGGAACGATGACAGATCAAAGCCAGCGGGCGGCAGGGCCTGACCAACCCGTTATCGACATTGACAAGCTTAGCGAGATCGTCGCCGAGGCCGACACCGGTGGGCGCAAGCCGACCGGCCGCACCGCGAAGCTGATCCTCGGCGTATCGCTGGCATGGTCGCTGTTCCAGCTCTGGTATGCCTCGCCCCTTCCGTTCATGCTCAATTTTGGTGTCATCAGCGATGGCATCGCCCGCTCCATCCATCTGGCCTTCGCCCTGTTTCTGGCGATGCTGACGTTTCCGGCCTTCAAGACCTCGTCGCGCAGCCAGGTGCCGCTGCCCGACTGGGTGCTAGGCATCGCCGGGGCGGCGTCCGCCCTCTATCTGTTGGTCTTTTACAGCGATATCGCCCATCGGCCGGGCCTTCCTACTACGGCTGACCTGGTCGTCTCGATCGCCGGCGTCCTCATCCTGCTCGAGGCCGCCCGTCGCGCCGTCGGGCCTGCCATCACCGTCATCGCGGCGATCATGCTGATCTATATCTTCGCCGGGCCTCACCTACCTGGCCTGCTCGGCCACAAGGGCGCGACGTTATCGCGCGCAGCCTCGCAGATGTGGCTGACGTCGGAGGGGGTCTTCGGTGTTGCCCTCGGTGTGTCCACCAACGTCGTCTTCATGTTCGTTCTGTTCGGAACATTGCTGGAGCGCGCCGGCGCCGGCGGCTTTTTCATCCAGCTTGCCTTCTCGCTGCTCGGCAAATACCGCGGCGGTCCGGCCAAGGCCGGTGTTGTGGCTTCCGGCCTGACCGGCATGATTTCCGGGTCGTCGATCGCCAATGTCGTGACCACCGGAACCTTCACCATCCCGCTGATGCGCCGGGTGGGATATTCTGCGGTGAAGGCGGGCGCCATCGAATGCGCGGCCGGCGTCAATGGTCAGCTGATGCCTCCGGTGATGGGCGCCGCCGCGTTCTTGATCGCGGAATATGTCGGCATTTCCTATGCCGAGGTGGTCAAGCACGCCTTCTATCCGGCGCTCCTGACCTACGGCTCGTTGTTCTACATCGTCGATATCGAGGCGATGAAGACGGGGATGAAGGGCCTGCCGTCACGCAGCACGCACTCCGCATTTCAGGGCGCGCTGCGCGGGCTGATTGGCATATGCGGTTTCATCATCCTCGCAGGGCTTGTCTATTACGGCATTGGCTGGACGAAGATCGTTTTCGGCGCGGCCGCGACCTGGATGATCACTGCCGCGCTGATCGCCGTTTACATCGGCCTTGTCGCCTACCGGGCGCGTTATCCCGACCTGCCGCTGGAGGATCTGGAGGGCGAGATCGTCAGGATTCCCCACTTCGGCGAGACGGCGCGCACCGGCCTGCATTTTCTGCTGCCTGTGATCCTGCTGATCTGGTGCCTGATGGTGGAAGAGTTGTCGCCCGGCCTGTCGGCATTCTGGGGCGCTGTCGCCCTTATGGCGCTGATCGTCACGCAGCGGCCGCTCACCGCCTTTTTCCGCAAGGACCGCGCGCTGGCGCAGCATTGGCTTCACGGTTTCGACGATCTGGTCGGTGGCCTGTCCGCCGCCGCACGCAACATGACGACGGTCGGCATTGCCACTGCGACGGCCGGCATCATCGTCGGCACGGTTCTGCTCACGGGCATCGGGCTGGTAATGACCGAGCTGGTCGAATTCATCTCGGGCGGCAGCTTCATCGTCATGCTTTTGTTCACCGCGGTGATCTGCATCATTCTCGGCATGGGCATGCCGACCACTGCAAGCTATGTCGTCGTCGCCACCTTGATGGCGCCGGTCATCGTCGATTTGGCGGCGCAGAACGATCTTGCCGTGCCGCTGGTCGCCGTCCACATGTTCGTTTTCTATTTCGGGCTGATGGCGGACGTGACGCCGCCAGTGGGCCTGGCGGCTTATGCAGCTGCGGCAATTTCCGGCGCCGATCCGGTGAAGACCGGCATTCAGGGCTTCAAGTACGAGATCCGTACCGGCCTCTTGCCATTCATCTTCATCTTCAACACCGGACTGCTGATGATCGATCTCGAAGGTCCGTTCGATTTCGTCGCGATGGTGGCGACATCGACGCTGGCCATGGTCTCGTTTGTAGCAGCGACGCAGAATTGGATGCTCGTGCGCAACCGCTGGTACGAGACGATTGCGTTGCTGCTAGCCTGTTTCATCTTGTTCAGGCCGGGATTATTGCTCGATCAGGTCAGTGAACCGTATCGGGCAGTACCCGCCTCCGAACTCGGCCGTATCGTCGACGAGACAGCCGAGGGAGGCGCAGTTCGCTTGCGCCTGACGACACTGAACCTCAACGGCGATGAGATATCGAAGCTGGTACGGATACAACTCGGGCCTGCAAATTCATCGGCCGAACGCCTGAAGGCTGCGGGCCTGGACGTCAGTGCGCTTGGCGATAGCGTGACGGTCGGCGTCGTGCGACTGGGCAGCCAGGCGGCCAAATTCGGCCTGCAGCCCGGCGACGAAATCAACCAGGTGCTAGTCCCTGCGGAACGGCCATCGCGCTATTGGTTTACCATCCCGGCCCTGTTGTTGGTCGGTCTCGTCTTCTGGGGTCAGAAGCGGCGAAGGAGGACAATCGGTCTGTAAGCGTCTTGTGAGCGGAAGAGTCTTGGCCAGCATGTCAGTAACAAGAGAACCAAACGGCGCCGCGGAACCGACTAATGCGGAAATGCGCATGACGACGCGCGACCGCCCCTTCGAACCCGTCGACTACGGGCTTTACGCGCTGACGGTCATTGCCTGGAGCGCATCGTGGTTCGCGATCGAACTTCAGGTCGGCAGCGGCGTGTCGAACGAGGTCAATCTGGTCTGGCGCTTCGCCATCGCCACGCTGCTGATGTTTGCCTGGGCGGGTTTTTCCGGTCGGCGGCTCCGCTTTCCGATCACCGATCATTTGCGCTTTGCTGTGCTTGGCATCCTCATCTTCTCGTCGAACTTTCTGTTTTTCTATTATGGCGCCGGCTATCTCGTCAGCGGCTTGCTCTCAGTCGTCTTCTCGCTCGCCTCGGTCATCAACATGCTGCTCGCTGCCTTGGTCATCGGCGAGCGCCCGGCGCCGCGCATTCTCACCGGCGGCCTCATCGGCTTCGCAGGCATAGCGCTGATGTTCTTTCCCGAAATCGCTGCCAACGGGCTTTCCGGCGGCACGTTGGTGGGCCTTCTTCTGTGCCTCTGCGGCACGCTGAGCTTCTGCGCCGGCAATCTCGTCTCCGTCGCCAACCAGCGCCGCGGACTGCCGCTCGTTTCAACGAGCGCCTGGGGCATGCTTTATGGCACTTTGTGGTCGGCGTTGCTGGCCTTCCTGCTTGGTGAGCCGTTCGTGTTCGCGACGACCGCCTCTTATATCGGCTCGCTGGTCTTCCTCGCCGTCATATCGACGGTCATGGCTTTCGCCGCCTACCTGACGCTGCTCGGACGCATTGGCGGCGCCCGCGCCGGCTATGCGACCGTCATATTTCCCGTCTTTGCGCTTTTGATCTCCACGGCGCTGGAAGGCTATGCCTGGACCGCTTACGCGATCGCCGGGCTCGTCCTCGTCGGCGCCGGGAACGTCCTGGTCATTCGCGGGGGACGGCGCTGACGCATGGAATGCTTGCACAATACCGCCGCGTTCCGGTTGTGCGGGTCGCGGTTCTATCGAGCTTGACTCTCCGCATCCTCTGTCTAAGCTGCGGTCAATGGGTCAGACCAATGTACCAGGGTGGCCCGGGAGGGAACTAAACGCGCATGCCGATCCAGGCCGTTGAACCACGCCGGCTTTACCGACAGGTCGCCGATCAGCTCAGGCAGCTGATCGATGCCGGCGAGTTTTCCGTCGGCGACCGCCTGCCGACCGAGCGGGATCTGGCCGACCAGCTCGGAATTTCCCGCCCGACAGTCCGTGAAGCGCTGATAGCGCTGGAGGTTGAAGGCCGCATACGCATCCGCGTCGGCTCGGGTATCTACGTCACCGATCCGCCGAGCGCCGCCGCCTCCGAACCCGAAGTCGAGGAAGGCCCGTTCGAGCTGTTGCGCGCGCGCGAATTCGTCGAAGGCGCGATCGCCGCCGAAGCGGCCCTCCAGGTCCGGCCTGCAGATATCGAACGGCTCGACGACGTGCTGCGCCGGATGGAGGCCATGCGTCACCCCAACAAGATGACCATTGCGCTCGACCGGGAATTCCACACCGCCGTCGCCGGCATTCTCGAGAACGCGGTGCTGGTGCGCTTCATCGGCGAGCTTTTCGACCAGCGCATGAACCCGTACTTCGAACGCCTGTCGATCTATTTCGAGACCAGCGATTCCTGGCAGGTCGCGGCAAAGGAACATCGTGCCGTGCGTGATGCAATTGCCGCGCGCGACCCCGAGCGGGCCAAGGCCGCCATGCAGCAGCATCTGCGCCAGTCGCAAATCAGATTCTCACGCAATTTCGATGAGAGAGCCGCAGCCACGGAGGTTGCGGAATAGCAGTTGGCCGGGGGGAGATCCGGCCGTCAAGTTCAACCAGGGAGGAATTAGATGCTGAGAAAATACGCAGTTCTGCTCGGTGCGATCGCCGCAATTGCCATACCCATGGCGTCGGCCTCGGCGGAAACGGTCCTGAAATGGGCACATGTCTACGAGACGACGGAGCCCTTCCACACCGAATCCGTGTGGGCTGCCGACGAGATCAAGAAGCGCACCCAGGGCCGCTACGCCATCGACGTCTATCCGGCCTCGCAGCTTGGCAAGGAAGCAGACATCAACCAGGGCCTGATGCTCGGCACCGTCGATATCATCATTTCCGGATCGAGCTTCGCGGCGCGCGAATATCCACCGATCGGCGTCACCTATTTCCCATACACTTTCCGCGATGCCGACCATTTGCTGAAATACACCAAGAGCGACGTCTACAAGGCCCTGACCAAGGGCTATGAGGACAAGACCGGCAATCACATCGCCGCCACCACCTATTACGGGACGCGGCAGACCACCTCGAACCGTCCGATCGCCAAGTGCTCCGACATGCAGGGCCTGAAGATGCGGGTTCCCGACGTGCCGGCCTATCTGGCCATGCCTCGTGCCTGCGGCGCCAACACCGCGCCGATTGCCTTCGCCGAGGTGTATCTGGCCCTGCAGAACGGCACGGTCGAGGCCCAGGAGAATCCGCTGACCACCATCGAGGCGAAGAAATTCTACGAGGTGCAGAAGAACATCGTGCTCACTGGCCATATCGTCGATCATCTCAACACCATCATATCGGCGTCGCGCTGGGCCTCGCTTTCCGACGAGGACAAGAAGATCTTCACCGAGGTGATGCAGGAGGCTGCCGCCCGCGCCACGGCAAAGATCGTCGCCCGCGAAAAGGAACTGGTGCAGGTATTCAAGGACCGCGGCATCAGCGTAACCGATGTCGACCGTGCCGACTTCGAGAAGAATGTGCTGGAGAAGGTCACCTTCGAGGAGTTCGGCTACAACAAGGCCGATTGGGAAGCGATCCGCGCCATCAAGTAGGGCACCGGGAAATCAGATGCTTGATCAAGAGGATAGAGCGGCAATCGGATTTGCTGCTTTAACCTGCCCTTACGTCCGGCTCCGGATTGCGCCGGACGGCCTTTTCAATCCTTGACGACCCACCAGCTTCGGGAGCCCGCGCCGATGGCCGAGGAACACCACATCGAGATCACCGTCGAAGAGATCGCGCACGCCTTCGAGGAGGTGCCGGTACACGTCGACCTGTCGGACCACGGCATCGAGGACTGGATCACGCTTGCCGTATTCTGGGGCATGGTCGTGTGTGTCTTCCTGCAGTTCTTCACCCGCTATGCGCTGAACAACAGCCTTGCGTGGACCGAGGAGATCGCCATCAACGCGCTCGTCGTCGTCGTTTTTCTGGGCGCCGCCATGTGCGTGCGCCTTTCGCGCCATATCCATGTCGACGTGCTTTACCACTATCTGCCGGAGCGCGTCGGCCGCTGGCTGGCGCTCGCCGTCGATGTTATCCGCATCGCATTCTTCGCCTACGGATCCTGGCTGATGTGGCGCTACGTCACGATCGTGGCGCATGAGCGCATGGTCACCGTCAACCTGCCGCGGCGCTGGTTTTTCTACGCCGTACTGGCCGGGTTCGTGCTGATGCTACTGCGCTCGATCCAGGTCTTCATCGGCAATTACAGGCGCGGCTATTCGGTGCTCGAGCGTCCTGGCGCGTTCGAGACGGCGGGGGTCTGAGCGATGCTGCTTCTGGTCGGGGGCTTTCTTGTCCTGATGCTCATCGGCGTGCCGGTCGCCGTTTCGATGGCGGCCGCGTCGATCCTTTACCTCGTCATCTACGGCGTCGCGCCCGATATCATCGCGGCCCAGCGCATGATCGCCGGGGTGGAGAGCTTTCCGCTGCTCGCCGTTCCGTTCTTCATCCTGGCCGGCAACCTCATGAACATCGCCGGCGTGACCGGGCGCATCTACTCCTTCGCCCTTGCCCTGGTCGGCTGGATGAAAGGCGGCCTGGCGCAGGTCAACATCATCGGATCGGTGATCTTTTCCGGCATGTCGGGCACCGCGCTCGCCGACGCCGCCGGCATCGGCACAATCGAGATCAAGGCGATGAAGGACCACGGCTATCCGATCGACGCCGCGGTCGGGGTTACCGCCGCTTCAGCCACGCTCGGACCGATCTTCCCGCCTTCGCTCCCCTTCGTCATCTACGGCATGATGGCCAATGTTTCGATCGGTGCGCTGTTCATGGCCGGCATCCTGCCCGGCGTGGTCATGACCGTGCTGATGATGATTACGGTTGCCATCTTTGCCTACAATCGCGGCTGGGGTTCCGACACGCCTTTCGAGCTTCGGCGGCTGGCCGAAGCGGCGGGCGAGGTGCTGGTGGTGGCTGCCTTTCCGATTGGCTGTTACGTGCTTGTGCAGCTTGGCCTGTCGATCAACATCGCGGTCGACATCGCGCTGCTGCTACTGATCGCCGCGGACTGGTATTTCGATTTCTCCGCGGTCATGGCGCTGATGACGCCGGTCATCCTGATCGGTGGCATGACGATGGGCTGGTTTACGCCGACCGAAGCGGCGATGGCGGCTGTGATCTGGTCGCTTTTCCTCGGGCTGGTGCGCTACCGCACGATGACGCTGCGTTTGCTTGCCAAGGCTAGCTTTGACACGATCGAGACGACCGCCTCGGTGCTTTTCATCGTCACCGCCGCATCGATCTTCGCCTGGCTGCTCACCGTCAGCCAGGCAGCACAGCTGTTCTCGAACTTCATTTTCGCGCTCACCGAAAACAAGTGGGTCTTCCTGATCCTGGTCAACATCCTGATGCTGGTGGTCGGCTGCTTCCTCGATACGATCGCCGCGATCACGATTCTGGTGCCGATCCTGCTGCCGGTCGCCGCCGTCTACGGCATCAACCCGGTGCATTTCGGGCTGATCATGACTCTCAACCTGATGATCGGGCTTTTGCACCCGCCGCTCGGCATGGTGCTGTTCGTGCTGTCGCGCGTCGCCAAGCTCTCGGTTGAGCGCACCACCATGGCGATCCTGCCGTGGCTGGTGCCGCTTATCGTGGCGCTGCTTCTGATCACCTTCATACCCGCCATCACGCTTTGGCTGCCGACCGAGATGGGCTTGATCCGGTGAGTGGCCAGGTGATTGCCGCGACGCTGTTCGGCCCGCAGGACCTGCGCGTCGTGGAGCGTCCGCTTGAACCGCTGGCACCAGGCATGGTGCGGGTGCGCTTTGGGGCAGGGGGCATCTGCGGCTCCGACCTGCATTATTTCCGCCATGCCCGTACCGGCGACTTCGTCGTCACTTCGCCGCTTGTCCTCGGCCACGAAATCTCAGGCGAAATCGTCGAGATCAACGGCGCCGCGCCCGGCCTCGGCATCGGCGACCATGTCGCGGTCAATCCGTCGCGCTGGTGCGGGCGTTGCGCGCGATGCCTGGAAGGCCGCGCCAATCTCTGCGAAAACATCTATTTCATGGGTTCGGCATCGAAGACGCCGCATATGCAGGGCGGCTTCGCCAGTCTGTTCGACGCCACGCCCGCGCAATGTTTCAAGGTTCCATCTGACGTGGCCTACCAGGCGGCCGCACTTGCCGAGCCGCTGGCGGTCAGTCTGCACGCCGTCGCGCGGGCGGGCGACGTCAGGGGCCGCAACGTCGTCCTGTTCGGTGCCGGCCCCATCGGTCTCTTGACCATGCTCGCGGCCAGGCTTGCCGGCTGCGCTGAACTGACCGTCGCCGACATCGCCGCCGCGCCGCTCGCCTTCGCCCGCAGTTTGGGTGCCGACAGGACGATCGGCCTTTCCGGCGGCGACGCCGAACTCCAGGCGCTTGCTGCCGGCGATTCGCTTGATGTGGCGTTCGAGATTTCAGGCACTGCCGCCGGCCTTGCCGCGGCGATCGCCAGTGTCCGGCGCGGCGGCACGGTGGTCCAGGTCGGCAATCTTCCCGGTGGCCAGATCCCGCTGCCTGCCAATGCAGTGATGGCCAAGGAGATCGACCTCAAAGGCACATTCCGCTTCGGCACGGAGTTCGGCCGGGCGGTCGATCTCATCGTGTCGGGGGAGGTGGACGTCCTGAAGCTGATGACAGCGGAGCGCACGCTTTCTTGCGCCCCCGATGCCTTCCGACTTGCCGCCGACCGTTCACAGAGTGTCAAGGTCGTGCTGACCGCGGACTGAATCGTGGTTTTTGCCAGATCGTTGGCGGCCATAACTCATTGCGAACGGACGAAACTCAGAACGTGCTCGACGTATATGCTCCCACCCAGGTCTCCGGTTAAACTCCGGAGCAATACCCGGCAGCTTGCTGTCAAAATTGTTGGCAGCAAATCCGCTCGCGATTAAAGCCCCTCGTCGCGGGATTTCGCTCAGTTCGGCCATTCCTCGTCCTGCCAATCGCGCGCTGCGTGGATCACCCGCAAAATTGAAATGCTTTGTCGGGCGTCCTTGGCGGTCACGGCATAAGCGATGATGTAGGGCAGGCGGCTCAAAGGCTTTTCATAGGTGCCGGATACACGGCCGGGTCGCCCGGTTGCCATTTCCCCAAGCGCGGCCCCTGCGTCCAGAATCCGGTCTGCTGCCAGGCGCGCAGCGCGCGGATTATCCTGCGAGATATAGGCGATCTGTTCCTTGATGTCGTCCAGCTTACCGCGAGACCACTGAACGGCTCGCGTCACACCTTGCGGCCCGTGCCGGCATCAATCGCGGCATAAATTTCTGCCATAGCCTTATCATGAGACACGATGCGCCCAGCTTCGACATCAGCAAGGCCGCGCTTGATACCTTCAATGATTTCAAGCTCGCGATCGACATACGCTGCGACGGCTTCACCTGCGAGGAATGACTTGCTACGCCGGGTGTCGGTTTGCGATCCGGTCGAGCTTTTCCTTTACATCGGGACTGACGCGAATTGTCATAGTGGTGCTAGCGGCCATAGCGGTGTCCTGTGTTGATCGGTGTACACCTTAGCACAGAGCGCCGCGCTGGTTCATTATCCCCTGACCGCCGAGCCGACGATCGAATCCACAAAGAAGCGCTGCAGCAAGACGAAGAGCACCAGTGGCGGGAGCACGGCAAGCGTGGCGCCAGCCATCACCAGTCCCGTGTTTAGAGCGCCTCTGTTGTAGCTGAGCAGGCGACTAAGGCCGATGACGATTGGATATTCGTGTGCATTGCCCTGTAGAACGGTCAGCGGCCAGAGATAGCTATTCCAGTGATAGACGAAGGCAAACAGCGCCAGTGCCGCGATTGCCGGCGCCAGACTGAATCGAGGATGCGCAAAGTCCCTGTTTTTTGCGAGGCAATCGGCGCTTCACTGTGCAGGTACAAATAGAATGTGCGACCGTGCTGGCTTCCCAGCATCAGGATAGAGCATACGCCCGGAACCTTCATAGCCCGATGCCGCGCTTCTTTCCCAGGTTCCAATCCACGCCCCCCATATCCGAGCACACGACCCCGATGACTTGATTACCCAATCGCTTTTCGAGCGACGGCGACCAGGGCACGAGCTTGAATTCGAGTCCATTGTCGATCATCGCGAGCCGGCCTGAAGCCAGCGAGAAACGCCGCCGGTAAATCCCAGCCACATGATCGCCGTTGGCAGCCTTCGTGAACGAGAGGCCCGTCTGGGCGGCGAGGCGGGCACCGAGCGATTCCACCTCATGATCGTGTAAAGTATCGATCAGATTGCGCACAAGAATGACGCGCTGTCCCTCGCGCTTGGCCAGATCGCGGCTGACAAGGTGGTCGACCCGATCTTGCAGTGCCTGTCTTACGTCCCTACCAAAGCCGCCGTCACCGAATTCGGCAGGCTCGCGTGCAACGAGTTGGCGATCGAGCCAAGTCGCGCCGGAAGCATGGACCTGCTGTTCGATTGACAGGTCGGAGCGGACCGCGAGCGTGACCCGGCCACCGCCATTTGCACTCGCATCGCGGCACAACTCCACGACCGAGCCCGGGTCGGAGTCTCCGGCCGCATCAGGGTCATGGAAGCGAATGTGGTGCGTGCGTCCATCAATGCCATCGACGATGGCATAGGCCGCGCCGCGCCGTTCGTCATAAAGGCCGCGTTCGAGCAGTCGGCCGATCACGGGCGCATCAATCCTTTCGGCGGCTAGCACATAGTCGGCCGTCCCTTTTTCTAGCCCATGCACAGTGAGGCTGCGGTGCATGCGCTTGATGATGTCGCCGCGTTCACCGAGGGCGCGCAAAGTGGGCTCGGCCTGTTCGACCACTATCCACTGGCCGGGACGGATCTCGTTCGCGAGGCCCAGGCTTTCCAGTTGCCGCAGCCGGCCGACTTTGAGCCCCAGGAACTCGTCGGGCCGGCGATCAGGATGTGGCGCGAGATCAATGATACCATGACGGTCGGCGTCACGAACAAGCTGGCGATCGAGCTGCGTCCAGCGCTCAGTGTCGACCTGGCGCTCGATGGCCCGGCGGATGTCGAGGTCCATGCGGAGCCCAAGCTTCTGGGTGAGAATGTCGCTCGCCCGATCGCGCATGCCCTGGCGGATGTAGTCCCGCGAGATGACAAGGCTCTCGCCATCGTCGGCAACGCCGCGAACGAGGATGTGAACGTGCGGATGTTCGGTGTTCCAGTGATCGACGGCTATCCAGTCGAGCCTCGTGCCGAGGTCGCGCGCCATGTCGGCCATCAGGTCACAAGCGAAGTTCTTGAGGTCGCCGAGCTCCATTGCATCGTCTGGCGAAACGATGAAACGGAAGTGATGCCGATCATCCTTGCAGCGGTCGCAGAAGGCGTCATGATCTGCATCTTTGGTGTCGGGACCGAACATCCTCGCCTTCTCACCATCACGTGTAACACCTTCGCGGCGAAGATATTTGAGATGGGTGGCGAGTGGCCCAGACCCTCTGAACTGCCGTACCACACGGGTCTTGACGACGGCGCCGCGTGACCGGTCAGAGATGAGGCGACTGGCGCGGATGCTCGCTGACCTGCCGCGGCCAAACGTTGAAGCTCGCGGGGAGGTGATCCGACCCTCGCGTGTAAGGTGACCGCCGGCGCGCTGTGTGGCCGCAAGAGCCTGGAAGATGAAGGGTCGTGCGCGCTGGCCGGCGCGGGAGCGGATGCGACCAGGGCGGACGCGAAAGCTATCGTCACGCTTCATGCTAGACGGCCACGAGGTGCGGTTTCCATTGAAACACTGAAAAATTGGGAATAGCGCACATCGCTGATTGTGCCAGCACATTGCGAAATGAGACGAAAATTGTAAGGAAAACAATCGGCCGAACCGAGCCGCACCTCGCGGCCCTTTATCCTGCCAATCTCTCTGTTCTCATCCACAGCCAACCCTTCCGCCGCAATTTCCGCGACGGAACAGGCCGGAATGCAATTGAGGACGAACGTGGCGATCATCGCGATATGGCTAAAGAGGGCTGAGCGAATAGGCCGGAAACAGCGTGGTTCGATTGGAAATCGGTTTCACCCGGCTGTGGCTCGATCGCGGTCAGGTCCGCAGCAGGATCGCCCATTGGCGACCGCATTGCGGACGAATAAATCGCCGCAAAGATCGTCTCGGCATAACCATTGCCATCCGATGCAGCGGCGTTCCGAATGTCATGGGGATGCGGAAAGATCGTTGCACCTTGCCGCGCGCGCCGCGGAGTGAGAACTGCACCATCGAGCAGCGGCGCAAGTTTCCTGACGTAGTCGACCGTCTCGCGTGGCAGCGGACGGCCGGTTAAGAGATGTTCCGTGTAACGACCAGGACCGGCATTGTAAGCGGCAAGAAAGCCGCTGCGCCCGAAGCTGTCGAGCATTTCGCGAAGATATGCTGCACCTGCAAGAATGTTGTTACGCGGTTGATAGGGATCGTCACCAAGACGGTATTTGATGCGCAGTTCCTGCCACGTCGCCGGCATGATCTGCATCAAGCCCATTGCGCCCTTGCTTGAAAGCGCACGAACATCGCCGACGCTCTCAACATGCATAACGCCGCGCAGCAACTGCTCTGGAATGGCGAAGCGTTTTGACGCTTCCCGGATATGCCGCGACCACGGGCCAGCCGACAAGATCGTCGACTCGGAGTGCGCCGGCCGTTCACCAGCACAGGAAGTCGCTGCACCAGTTTCGGGCGCCACGAAGCCGAGCATGACACATGCGGCAAACGTCGTCATGCCTCTGTGGGCTGCGTCCCGCAGACCGCAGAACCGATGCGCTGCCAGCCTGCGACGGTGTTCGCTTCCGTTAAGGGTAGGGGCTCGCCAATCGAACCGGCTTTGCCAAAACTGTGATGAAATCGGTGTCCGCAGCCACAAGCAAGTGTCCGGCCCCCTCTTGGCTGCCTCGCGGGCGGTCGGGTCGAAGGTTTTCGCCGGCGCGCAATGGATCAAAAGGGTTGGCGAGAAGGATTCGTCGAAGGGCTCCAGAAGCATCTGTTCAGCCTCGCCCGTCGCGCTTCGAAGATCGCTTCCAGTGCAGGCTCCAGACGCTGTTCTCTGCATCGGACCGGAACAGCTTGGCGCGGATCGGCTGCGTAAAGGACGGGTCGTCTATTGAGACGGAGAGGTAATCCCCAGCCTTGTCTCCGGCGCGGTCCCAAGCCGCACCGACCGCCATCCCTTCGCAATAGATCAGATGGTCGGGCGCGTTTTCGGTTTTGGATTTCTCGGCAGGCAGGATGGCAATCTTCGCCTCGATTGTTAGCGTGGAGAGATTGCCGAAGAAGCCGTCATCATTGCGCGTGAAGGTTCCGATCTGGGTCATTGCAGTGCTCCTTTCTGAGTGTTGGTGCGCGTCGAGCCGAGCCATCACGGCTCGCTAGCGAGGGATCGTTGGTGATATCCAGTACCGGAGTGGTGCGCTCCGTGGTCCAGACGGGAACCGCGCGGCCAACTATCGATGAGAGCGGGAGCGGGCCGAAATAGCGGCTGTCAAAACTGTCGGCTGCACCCGGGTTCATAAGGAAGACGTCGGCCTCGGCAACGTCGCGGCAGCCCTGCCAGATGGGCAGGGATCGACCACGACTGTCACGCTCGCGCGCATGTCCATACGTCTTGCCGTTGACGATGATCATTGTGCCTTGGCGACAGACGGTTGCGCCCCCGAGTGCCAAAACACGCTTCAGGAGCGGCACTTTTTTCGGCAGATAGCCGCGTCTTGCCATGAAGGCCGCCAATGGCTCGGGCGGCATGATGACGGCGATATTGGCAATACCGATTTTGTCGGCCGGCTGGACGCGATAGAGCCCGACGGGGATGCTCGCCGATGCGTTCCAGATGGACAGCGGCGGATGGCTAATCCATGCCGGCGCCGCGGCGAGCACTGCGCCGCCAACCATGGTGGCGATGATCTTTGTGCGTCTGCTCATGACTCGATCCCGGGGCGCAGCAGGAAAGCTTTACGACGCTTGCCGGCGTATGGACTCGGCTGCTCGCGTGCGGCTATCCGGCTGTGGACGTGCCGCCGTTGACGCGGCGACATGAAGGTCAGGATTTGCTGCTGTTTCGCCGCTACCAAGCGGCGCGGTTGCAATCTCCTGGCTTGCGCGTGGATGGTTTGCGACGCAGCCCAGACCAGGATGGCAGCGTTCCAAATCGTTGCCATGCCGTGCACACTTGCCGCCTCAACGCAGGTCGGTTCTTCGCCCGCATGAGGGTGGATCGGTGTCAGGTGGCGGGATTTCACCAATAAGACGAGCTGCCGCGCCACGACGTCCCGCGTGCCGCGTGGAGGGAAGCCGGTTGAGGGGATATAAGACAGCGCAAATTGCTGCTGAACGGTCTCGCGATACTGCATTTTCGGTGCGCCACAGATCAGGTGCTGCGGTCGCGCCGGCCGACATAGGCGGGCGCGCGGGCTGCATGGGGTTTTGCCGGCGGAACATAGGTCGCATTGGCATCGCTGGTGGAGGTGCGTGCGCCCAGCTCTATCCAGGCGTGCAGGTCGTTGATGTCGTAGAGAACGCGCCCGCCGACCTTCCGGTATTTTGGGCCGGTGCCGTAGGTCCGGTGCTTTTCGAGTGTGCGGGCGCAGAGCCCGACGATGGGTGCTGCCTCCTTCGTGCGCAAATACTTTTGGGGCGCGTCCGCGGGACCCTTCGACATCGCTCGATCTCCATTCGGTTCTGCTGTCGTCCTGGCCTGCCGGGACGCGCGAAGTGGACCATGATCGAAATGAGGAAAGGCGAGGGAGGGCAAAGATTGGGGGGCGCGTTTTTGCTACCCTTTGCTACCCCGAAGAAGGACTTCGGCGGCCGGACTTTTCGCTGCGGTTGTGGGGGTAGAAGAGAAGATCGCGATAGCCGCCGGCGACTAAAAAAGCTGCACGGCGTAAGATAGCTCGGACCTTGTGGCGGAGATGATGATCACGCCAATCTCGCGGCACAATCGGCTCTTGCGAAAACAGCACCTCCGCGAGCTGACGATACGTTGCACCCGTGCGGTGACCATCATGTGCGCGTAAATTGAGGATATGCCTGGTCTTGGTCTGTTGCGGCAGCGCGCCGTAAGATGAACTTCCTGCCCGGCCGTTCAGTGCGCGCCAGAACCGGCGCGCTGCATCGAGCCGCGTCTCGAATGCAGCGTCGAGCGGCAGAAGGATAGCGTTGAATTCACCGGCGCGGTCATCAGCGACGAGATGACTTTTCCCAATTAAGGTAGACCAAGTAATGTGAAGGCCTTCGTCCTGCGGCCAAACGCTGGCTCCGGCAAGGCTGGAAGGTCGAACTGTTTGATGGGATGCGGATACCTGCATGACCCGGAGCACGCGCGGCGAGGCCTGTTCCGTCCAGATGATATTGTCCGCTTTCGGAACTCCGGCACCGGCAGTTTTGAAATCGCGCGCCCCAACGGGCGGCGAGATCGGGCTGACCGGCAGGTTCTCCAGAACCAGCGAGTTGCGATGCAAGCTGGCTGCACTCTGCCACGAATTCGTCATTCCGGATCAGATACTCGGCAGCGAACTCCGTAGCCTGGTAGCTGCACATGTGTGCATACGCCGCCGGATCGGTCCAATCGCCTTGCACTGTTCCTGTCCTCTCCGCGTACCCGGATGTGAGGCGTCGGCGTCAACATTCCCGGCGGATAAGGAAGTTGAATAGTTGGAGAGTCGACAAACCATTATGCCGACTCAGCAAAGTGGAGCGCCGGCCGCGTCAGTGCGGAGCGCCGCCAGCGAGAAGATATCGGTAGCCGCTGGTCGTTATCCATCGCGCGCGGGCAAGATGGGTTTCCCAGGACCGGAACGCTCGTTCCGGCTCCTGCTCCGGGTCTATATGCAAGACGATCCTGGCCACCTCTCGCCAATCGGCATCTTCCGCCGCCGCGTCAAGCAGGCGAATGTAGGTGAGCAGACGCTCCTCGTCATAGCCGGTCAGGACCGAGGCATCCGGCGCAATGTCGGCGACATCAGGATCGAGCAGCGGTTTAAGCATGGTATTTGACCGTTCATATTTCGATCGCGATCTCGAAGGAGCCGTCCTTTAGATCGAGCACCAATCATAGCGAATAGGAACGATCATTCCTAGAACGATAGTTCCCTTTCTGGTCCCTAATCCGCCATGAATCTCAAGGAGATCATGGCGGCCAACATGCGTCGTCTGCGCCATGACCAGAACGTGACGCAGGAGGAACTGGCCGCCCGCTCTGGACTGAGCATGCGTTACGTCGGATCGATCGAGCGCGCTCGGGTCTCGGCCAGCATCAGTGTTCTTGGGAGGATCGCAACTGCGCTGAATGTGGACCCATGCGAGTTGATCAGAAAATCGGCACCGTGAGTTGACGCGGGAAACACCTCGAATTTTCGATGATCGGCGAGGCGACATGCAGGAATGAAGTCTCCAGTCGCGAACACGACAGGTAGTCGCCCCGAAGTCCGACGGAGCTCGTTGCGCAGCGACTGCGCTCATCTTGTCGTGAAAAGGAGGACGGCCCCGCCCTGTTCGTCCGGGCGGAGCCTTGGTCGGGGCTTTACTCCGCGTTGCGGCGGCCGTTGGGGCGGGACCAGATGAGGCTGTAGTCTTCGCCTTGCTCATCGTTGAAGAGGTTGGCGTAGATCGGAGCGGTGAAGCTCGGATCGTCCAGCTTCAGGCCGAGAAAGTCGCGGCCTTCATTGGAGCGCTTGGACCAGGCGGCGCCGATCTCGACCCGCCCGACGAAGACACGGTGGCTGGGGGCGTTGTCGCCAGAGCGGTTGGCCTCGGGGATGATGCGGACGTTCTTGGCCTGGAGCGAGAGGGTGACGATTTCGCCGGTGAACTCGTTGTTGCCGGTCCTCTTGAAGCTTCCGATTATCGCCATGAGTTTTCTCCTTGAACTCTGTTTCGAGCCCGCACCATTGCGGCCTCGATGGCGATCGGCGGGCCGCAGGCGATCGACGCCGCATCGCTTGCGACCGCAGCGCCAGCGGAGGATGGCAGCCAAGCGACTTTGTTGTTTGGCGAGGAATGACGGCGCAGCCGGCAGGGGAAGAAAGTCGATTGGCGCCATTGCGGCTTAGGCGATCGAGGCGCAGCCGACCTTCGGCCAGATCAGCCCATTAAAGAGGCCGTTTGGAGCGGCCCACCAGATAGAGACATCAATGGAGAACCTGGCGATACCGTCGCTGGCGAAATCCTGGCTACGACGGTCACCGGCGTCGATGCTCCTCTGTACGGGATCGCGAAGTCGCAAGCTGTTGTCAGCAACGCGAATAAGACACGCACGTGATGGTTCAAGTCACGGCTGACGTGCACCACCGGATATGCGCTATCTTTAGAACGGGTCGGAACGCCGTGGTGGATTCGAACTGTGCGTCGCGCGATGCCGTGTCAGCGACGACGCTAACAATGCGACGGCCAAAAAAGCATCCTGCCCACGCCGGTTGTTCGGTGAGTTCGCCCAGATCCAGGCCCTGTTCGGTTGAACGGGCGTCGTTTATTCGCAGCTGTGATGCCAGCTGCGACGCAGCTGAAACGTTGACGGCAAGCGTGACGGCGTCGCGCGCCTTTGCTAGGGCGCGGACTTGAGCATCGCAAAAAGACGGACGGGGCTGGAGCCGGAGATCCGGCATCCCGGGCCAAGCACTCCAGCGAGCTGCAAATACAGTACGCGCTGCCCGATCGCGGCCGTATCGCACAATCGAAAAAAGGGTAGGGGCGGGCAGCGCTTACGTGCCGCCTCCCTTGGGGCGGAAGTCGAGGACTGGGATGCCGAGCTTCTTTGCCTTGTCTGCAAGATTGTCCTGAATTCCGGTCCCGGGAAAGACGATGACGCCTATCGGCAGCGCCTCCAGCATTACGTCATTGCGCTTGAACGGGGCGGCTTTGGCATGCTTTGTCCAATCAGGGGCAAAGCCGATTTGGGGTACCTTGCGACGGTCTGCCCAACAGGAGGCGATCCTTTCGCCACCCTTCGGCGATTTCCCGTGCATCAATACCATGTCGGGATGCCTGGCGTGGACCTGGTCGAGCTTGGCCCAGATCAGCTGGTGGTCATTGAAGTCGAGCCCAGCGGTGAAGGCGATTTTCGGGCCAGGTGGCAGAAGGACTTCCTGCGAGGCGCGTTTCTTGGCGCTGAGAAAATCGCGGCTGTCGATCAGCGCAGAGGTCATGTTGCGATGGTTGACCATCGATCCGCTGCGCGGTCGCCAACTCGATCCGGTGTGGCGCTCGTAGTGCTCCGCGGCCTGATCACGCATCAGTTCGAAGGCGCTTTGGCGTTCGATCAGCGTCTGCCCTTCGGCCGTCAGGCGTTCCAGCTCGACGGATTTCACTTCGCTGCCGTCCTGCTCACACTGGCTGCGGCGTTGCGCCTGCTCGTTGTGATCGAGTTCGCGCTCGATCCGATCTGCGGCGCGGTGAAAGATGTTGACGGTCGACCACAGAAGATCGTCGAGATCGGGCTCGAGGCGAGTGTCTTGCAGTGCCACGATGAGGGCGTCGAAGATGTCGGCGATCGCGCCGGCGACGCAGTGGCCCTCTGGAAGCGGTCGAGGATCAGGCTCATCCACGAAGGGACGGTAGCCATAGAGCTGGAGTTCGGTGAGGACGTGGTCGATGGGTGAAGACGAGTGCTGTGGTTCGTAGTCGTCATGCTCGCTCATTGGATGCTCCGCCGGTTGGACCGCGACCCTCGCGGCCTTCATGGCGACGGAAGCCGGCGAACGGGACGGACCTGCACCCGCAGCGAAGCGAAGGGCCGGAGTGTCAGCGGAGGAGGGTGAAGGCCGGCTATTTTGCTTCGCGATGGAAAGCGCTCCGTTGGGGGAGCGCGCCGGAAAATAGTCGGCCGGAGACATTGCGGGTCCGGGTCGTTTGCTGGCCGATCGCCCTCTCGAAGGCCCGCAGGCGCGGTTCTCTCCGACTTCAGGAGCATCCAGTGATGCAAGCGACAGCGGACAGGCTGTTCGTTCCGAGTTATCCCGCCACTGCCATGAAACGGGCGATGTCCTGCGGGGCGAGCTGAACACGGACTGCTGCTCGAACGGCATCCACGCCTAGCGTACAGAGATCTTCGTTGAGGTCCCCAAGTGCCGGCGAGAGCACGACCGGCTCGATCCCGGCAGCATTCGCTCTTTCGATCAAGGTGTCACGCGCGCCATTACCGGCTGGATCGGCGTCGCGCACGATGTAGAGCCGTCTCAGCGTGAGGGGGAACAGCATGGCAGCAAGATGGGCGGCCGAGAGTGCCGCTGCCATAGCCATATCGGGCAGGATGCACCGAAGCGACAAGACGGTCTCGATGCCTTCGCCGCCCGCCATGACGTCGCCCGGCAGGCCAAAGCGAACCGCGTGACCAAGAAGATCGCCCATTGCGCGCCTCGGCGTACCGACCGGTGCCTTGCCCCAGCCGGAAGGATCAAGCCATGTGCGATGTGCGCCAGTCAAATGGCCGTCGAGATCGGTGACTGAAGCGATCATCGCCGGCCAGGTCTCAGTCGGCGCTTGTTCGTTGGGCCGGTAGTAGCAGCGCGGGTGAAAACGCAGGCTTCCGGTCCCGTGCAAAGCGGTAATACTGCGGTTGCGCAGATACGCCTCTACGACCGTACCCGCAATCGGCTGCGACATCGCAAACAGCCGACGCGCTGCTTCCGATGATCCGGATCGCTTGTCTACCGATTTCGGCCGGGGAGAAATCTGCTCTGGTTCGGGATGCGGCAAGCCGAGAAAAGTCATTGCTTCATTCGCAACGTCCTTGAAGTTGCTGAAGCCGCGGCTTTCGCGGATGACGTCTAGAAGGTCGCCATGCTCGCCAGTCGCCGCATCGGCCCATTTGCCGGCTGCTCCTTTTCCGTTTGCTGACCCGACGAGCCGCACGAACATTGAGCGGCCCGGCGTGTTTTGCGCATCGCCGACAAGCCAGTAGCGGCCCTCGCGATGCCCGTTCGAAAGATAGTAGCGACAAACCGCCTCAGCCTGCCGGCTGAGCCGGTGCGCCAGTTCTGACGCATCGTGGCGGGCCATCACGCATCCTCCCGCGTGTCGATGCGCTGGACTGGATAACCCTTCAGGAGCTTGCCCAGAATTGCGGGTCCAGATGCGTCGGCCGGCACGAACATGCGCAGCTTCCAGGAGATGATCTCTCGGAAGAGGCCGTAAGCCGAAAGACGGTCACGCATAGTGTCGTTGAAGCCCGTCAGCTCGATTCGGCTGACGCCCATGACGCGGCTGCGCCGAAGCTGCAGACCATCGGCGAGGTCCAGGATCGTTCGACCGCCCAGAAGCGCAACGAAAGCGTCACTGGCTGTGATGGAAGACGAGCTTGTTGCCTGTGCGCCCGCGATCCATGCTGGCGGGACCTGACGACCGATGATGCGCTCGCCATCGTCAGTCTGGAGCCGGTACACACGTGAGAATTCCCTGGGCAGACGCTTCCAGATCGGCAGCAGCATGCCGGCAACGACATGGATAGTGCTGTCCGTGAATTCGGGCACGTCAGCCGACTCGACACCCCAGGCGTCAGCGAATGCAGCCTGCTCAGCCTCAACCCAGTGGCTCTCCGCCATCATCTTCAGTGAGGCCTGATGGTGCTCCATCGGCCGGATCAGCCGGACGCGCCATTCGATCTCGCCGTTGTCGAGCATGAGTGCGGGCGCTGGCACCTGTACGGCGGCGCGGCCGGATCGGTTGTTGACCAGGAGCTTCGCGCGGGGATCGTGAAGCTGGGCAAGGGCATCGGCAAGTGAAACGGGTCGATTGCGCTTGCGCTGGGCGATGGTCAGCAGTCGTGTTTCCGCACCGGTGGCGGCATGGACATGGATGACGCGTCGCTCGGTGACGACGACGCTCTCCGCACGCAGTGTTTCCAAGCCGATGTCGTAGGCACCGGAGGCGATGGCGCCCTCGATTTTCGCATTTAGCAATTGTTCGAAGGCCGTAAACAGGGCGGTTTGAAGCGCAATGGTAAGCGCCAGCAGCCGATTGAGGAAGGTCGTGATCGGCGGCAGTTCGTCCTTGATGCCGGTGGAATCCGTCAGTGTGAGGCCGGTCGCTTCCTCGAACATCTGGAGTGAGCAGCCGTCCACCTTGCCGCGAACCAGCAGCAGGTAAAGCTGCCGCAACGCGTCGCGGGCATAGTGCGACTCCAGATTGTCCTCAGGGCGAAATAGGCCTTGGCCACCGGTCTGGCGCTGGCCGCGCGTAATGGCGCCCAATGTGTCGAGCCGCCGGGCTATCGTCGAGAGAAAGCGCTTCTCAGCCTTCACATCGGTCGCAACCGGCCGGAACAGCGGCGGCTGCGCCTGGTTCGTGCGGTTGGTGCGCCCTAAGCCCTGGATGGCGGCATCGGCCCTCCAGCCCGGCTCGAGCAGATAGTGAACTCGAAGGCGGCGGTTCTTCGCAGTGAGATCAGCGTGATAGCTGCGGCCAGTGCCACCGGCGTCGGAAAACACCAATATGCGCTTACAGTCATCCATGAATGCCTGTGCCTCGGCGAGATTGGCCGATCCGGCGCGATTTTCGACGACAAGGCGATCGATGCCTCGAGTGCTGGTCTTGCGCACGATTCGGCGCGACCGGCCTGTCACTTCCGCTACGAGGTCGGTGCCGAAGCGCTGTACGATCTGATCGAGTGCCCCCGGGACGGGGGCCAGCGAAGCGAGTTGCTCGATGAGGCGATCGCGGCGGGCGACCGCTTCGCGGCTCTCCACGGGCTGGCCGTCGCGATAGACCGGACGTGACGACAAATTGCCTTCGCTGTCGGTGAACGGCTCGTAGAGTTGCACCGGGAACGAATGCTGCAGATACGAGAGGACATATTCGCGCGGCGTGATATCGACGCGAACGTCGTTCCATTCCTCGGTTGGAATTTCCGCGAGGCGCCGTTCCATCAGTGCCTCGCCGGTCGAGACGATCTGGATGACGGCGGCATGGCCCTGACGGAGATCGCGCTCGATCGAGCGTATCAGGGTCGGCGTCTTCATGCCGGTGAGCAAATGCCCGAAGAAGCGCTGTTTCGTGCTCTCGAATGCCGAACGTGCAGCCGACTTTGCCTGACGGTTCAGTGTCCCGGTCTCGCCTGTGACGTTGGCGGCCCGCATCGCGGCGTCGAGATTGTTATGAATGACGCTGAACGCTCCGGCATAGGCGTCGTAGATGCGGGTCTGCTCGGGGGTAAGCTGGTGCTCGACCAGCTCGTATTCGACACCATCGTACGAGAGCGATCGGGCCGTATAGAGACCGAGTGCGCGAAGGTCTCGGGCGAGCACTTCCATGGCGGCAACGCCGCCAGCCTCGATCGTCTCGACGAATTCGGCCCTGGTCGCGAAGGGCAAATCCTCACCACCCCATAGGCCCAAACGCTGCGCGTAGGCGAGGTTGTGGACGGTGGTTGCGCCCGTCGCCGAGACGTAGACGACGCGGGCGTTCGGCAGGGCATTTTGGAGGCGGAGCCCGGCGCGTCCCTGCTGTGAGGCGGCGACGTCGCCGCGTTCTCCCTTGCCGCCTGCGGCGTTCTGCATGGCATGGCTCTCGTCGAAAATGATCACTCCGTCGAAGTCGGTGCCCAACCATTCGACGATCTGCCGCACGCGCGAGACCTTCTCACCGCGTTCGTCGGAGCGCAGCGTGGCGTAGGTGGTGAATAGGACCCCTTGATCGAGGCGGATGGCCTTGCCCTGCGGGAACCGCGACAGCGGCGTGACCAGCAGGCGCTCCATGCTGAGAGCAGACCAGTCGCGCTGGGCGTCTTCGATCAGCTTGTCGGATTTGGAGATCCACACTGCCTTGCGGCGGCCCTGCATCCAACTATCCAGGATGATGCCGGCCGACTGGCGGCCCTTGCCGGCGCCCGTCCCGTCGCCGAGCATGAAGCCCCGGCGGAATCGGACGACGTGCGCGGCATCGTCGCGCGCGGCAGAGACAAGATCGAAGGTGTCGTCCACCGTCCAGGAACCGGCGAGGAACTCCGAATGGGCCTCGCCGGCATAGATGACTGTTTCTAGCTGCGCGTCGGACAAGAGGCCGTCGCTGACAACCTTGGCAGGAAGAATCGGCCGGTAGCTCGGCTTCGGCGGAGCAACGGATGCCATGGACGCCGATTGAACCAGCTTGGTCGGATGCGGATGGGCGCCCGGAATGCGGATCGCCTGCAACCCGTACTCCTCATAGATGCCATCGGTGATGTGCCTACTTTCGGCAGGCCTCCAGTCCACAGTCTCGTAGGCAAGCTCGGCGCCTTCCGGCTCGGCGAGGCTGCGCACCGGAGAGGAAGCGGTGGATCTGGCGAGATCACCGCGCACCGTGCGCGCTGTGGGCCCCAGTGCCTTGACGGCGGGCGCAAAAGCCGAAGCGCTGACCGGCAGCCGTGCGGGAACGTGCTCGCCAATCCTGGCGATCAGTGTCGCGACGTCGGGCGCCGTTCCGGCTGATGCTGGAAAGATGCCTGGATTGTCGGCCGGCAGTTTGTCGATGACGGTCAGCCGGGTCTCGACGGTGGTGCCATGCCTGGCGTAGACGGCGCCGTCGATCGCGGCGGTGAACACCACGCGACCGCGCTCCTGGAGCCTGACGAAGGACTCGCGCCAGATGCGCAGCTCTGGGGAAAAATTTGCCCCAGTGATTGCGACAAGCCGCCCCCCCTCGGCGAGCCGGGCCAACGCAGAGGCGACGTGGCGGTAGGCGGCGTCGGGCATGCGGCCGCTGACGTTAGCAAGCGCCGAGAACGGCGGGTTCATCAGCACGACGCTTGGTGCAATGCCGGGATCGAGATAATCATCGATCTGCGCTGCGTTGAAGCGAGTGACGGGGATGGCCGGAAAGAGCAACGAGAGAAGCCCGGCGCGGGCCTCGGCCAGTTCGTTGAGCAGCAGTGTGCTGCCGCTGATCTCGGCCAGAATAGCAAGTAACCCGGTGCCGGCGGAGGGCTCCAGCACGCGGTCGGCAGGGGTGATTGCCGCGGCAGTCACGGCCGCCAGACCGAGCGGAATGGGGGTGCTGAACTGCTGAAGCGCTTCGGTCTCTTCGGAGCGGCGCGTGTGCGTTGGGAATAGGCCGGCGATCTTGCCCAGCATCGGAAGTGCGGCGGCCGGAGAACCGGCTTTGCGGAAAAGCGACTTTCCGTATTTGCGCAGGAACAGCACCGTCGCGACTTCGCAAGCGTCATAGGCTGATTTCCAGTCCCATGCGCCGGACGCATCGGAGGCAGCGAAGGCAGCTTCCATGGCGGAGCGAAGGCTCGAGACGTCGACGCGCTTACCGCGTTCGAGATGGGGCAGAAGAAACTGCGCCGCGCTGTGGATGGCGGCAGCTGGTTCGACAGCCGGGGATGAGACAAGCGGAAGCGGCACTGCCGGAGCGGCAGTCTTCGAAGAAACATCAAGCATGGAGAAAACCTCGAGGAGAGCGGAACGGGAATGAACCGGGCGGCCCTCTCTCTCGACCAATCCGGCTCAAATCCGCCCTGGCCGGCCTCTCCCCTCCGGACTGCGGTCTTGCCGATGACAATCCTTCTTCGATCCGGGCGCCGCGCCGCTACCCGCCGTCAGCGCAACGACGACAGCGGCAACGCGGTTGGCAGCCCGGGGGCGATATCTTGGCACGCAGTGGGAACGGCGGGGCAGCAGCCGCCGAGCGAGAAGGACGCGGCAGATGCGGCCAATTGGCTTTGCCCGTGTGAGAAAGTGAGCATCCGATAGGGTAGGAAAGGGCGCGGGGCGGGCCCCCCCCCGCCCCGCGGGGGGGGATTTTTAACCGGCCTGTTGGGCGAGCGGGGGTGAAAAATGGGCGAGGGGGGTGTGAGGCATTAGGGGCGCGGGTGCCC